>VFZS01000171.1 GCA_016871095.1 Acidobacteriota bacterium | reverse complement strand
CTGGACGGCACTCCCAACAAGGGCCGCCTGGGCGCCAACGCCATCCTGGCGGTCTCCATGGCCGTCGCGCGCGCCGCCGCCGCCAGCCACAAGCTGCCCTTGTACCGCTACCTGGGCGGCGCTTCGGCCTGCGTGCTGCCGGTTCCCATGATGAACATCCTCAACGGCGGCGCCCACGCCGACAACTCCGTGGACGCGCAGGAATTCATGATCGCGCCATTCGGCGCGCCCTGCTTCTGCGAAGCGCTGCGCATGGGCGCCGAGGTGTTCCATACGCTGAAGGGCGTGCTCAAGAAAGCCGGCTACTCCACCGCCGTGGGCGACGAGGGCGGCTTCGCTCCCAACCTCAAATCCAACGAGGAGGCCCTGCAACTCATCCTCGAGGCCATCACCAAGGCCGGCTACAAGCCCGGCGAGCAGATCGGCATCACCCTGGACCCCGCCGCCAGCGAGTTCTTCGACACAGAGAAGGGCAAGTACGTCTTCAAGAAGTCCGACCAGAGCGAGCGCACCCCCGAGCAGATGGTCGAGTTCTGGGCCAACTGGGTGCGCCAGTATCCCATCCTCTCCATCGAAGACGGCATGGCCGAGGATGACTGGACCGGCTGGAAGCTGATCACCGAGGCCCTGGGCGAGAGGATCCAACTCGTCGGCGACGACCTGTTCGTGACCAACGTCGAGCGCCTGGCCCGCGGCATCCAGGAAGGAGTCGCCAACTCCATTCTCATCAAGCTCAACCAGATCGGCAGTGTGACCGAGACGCTGGCCGCCATGCGCATGGCCGCTGAAGCGGGCTACACCAGCATCGTCTCGCACCGCTCCGGCGAAACCGAGGACGCCTTCATCGGCGACCTGGCGGTGGCCACCAACGCCGGCCAGATCAAGACCGGCTCGGCCAGCCGCACCGACCGCATCGCCAAGTACAACCAGTTGCTCCGCATCGAGGAGGAGCTGGGCCAGACCGCGCAGTTCGCCGGCCGCAAGGCCTTCCGCCAATAGGAGCCGTCGCGCATGTACAAGATCGTGCTGGTCCGACACGGCGAGAGCCACTGGAACAAGGAGAACCGTTTCACCGGCTGGACCGACGTGGACCTCTCCGAGAAAGGCGCGGCCGAGGCCCTCGAGGGCGCTCGCGTCCTCAAGGAGCAGGGCTACACTTTCGACGTCGCTTACACCTCGGTGCTCAAGCGCGCCATCCGCACCTTGTGGATCATCCTGGACCATATGGATCTGATGTGGATCCCGGTCCACCGCTCCTGGCGGCTCAACGAGCGCCACTACGGCGCGCTCCAGGGCCTCAACAAGTCCGAAACCGCCGACAAGTACGGCGAGGCCCAGGTCAAGATCTGGCGGCGCAGCTACGACATCCAGCCCCCCGCCTTGGAGCCGGCCGACCCGCGCTACCCGGGCTTCGACCCGCGCTACCGGGAATTGACCGCAGAGGAGCTGCCGCTCACCGAGTGCCTCAAGGACACCGTCGCGCGCTTCCTGCCCTACTGGTTCGACACCATCGCCCCGGCGGTGCGCTCCGGCCGCAGCGTGCTGGTTGCCGCCCACGGCAACAGCCTGCGCGCACTGGTCAAGTACCTGGACCACATCTCAGATGAGGACATCGTCGAGCTGAACATCCCCACCGGCATGCCGCTGGTCTACGAGCTGGACGCCGAGCTGAAACCGCTCAACCGATACTACCTGGGGGCCCCCGACAAGGTCCGCGCGGCCATGGAGGCGGTGGCCGCGCAGGGCCGCAAGAAGCAGTAGTACGGGTCCAGTACCCGTGGCGCCGCAGGCGCCCCGCATAGCGGCCGCTGCTCGCCTCCGTCACCCCCGGCCCGGCATCGGGTGCGCACGGGCGTATTCGAGGAATCGCGTGTCGATGAGTTCCTCCGGGCGCAGCACCCGCGGAACCAGGCGGCGCCGCACGGCCCACTGGTTGTAGAAGCGCAGGCTGTCGAGGACAACCTCGCCGTCCTCGACGCTCACCTCGCGGCAGAACCGGCGCGCCGCTTCCGGCTCGATGCCGTTGGATCTCGCCATGTCGTCGAGAAACTTCGGTGTGTAGCCGCGCGCGTAGTCGCCCACACCGCGAAGGTATGCGGCCATCACCCGGCCGCCTTGCTCCACCGGGCCTTGCAGCAGGCGCGGCCCGTAGAGCACCTGCGTCAGTTGAAATCCCGGTTGGATGCTTCCGAGTCCGGGATGCCGTTGCCAGTCGGGAAACCGTTCCGCGATCGTCGGCCCGTACACATGCACGGCCACCCACGCATCCACGTGCTTGGCCTGCATGGCCGCAATAGCTTCCTGAGTGCCCAAATAGTGGAGCGTCACGTCATTCATCGTCAAGCCGACTGCCTCGAGCATCACGTCGAGGACGAAGTTGTTCAGATTGGCGGCTCCCCCGGTGGCCACCCGCTTGCCTTTCAATTGCCGCAAATCGGCAAGCCCGCGCGGAAACGCCTCCCGCCGGCCGTAAATGACGCCAAAATCCGAGCAACCCGGCCTGACGACCTCGCGCCCGGCGCAGATCCGAACGGGCGAACCCTTTTCGACGGCGTTGAAGATCGCCGCGCAGAGCGCCCCGAAACACACATCGAACTTCCCGCCGGCCAGCAAGGGCACGGCTTCAGTCGTCATGCCGATGGGCCGTGGATCAACCGGCGTGCCGGCGTCCTTGAAATAGCCCTTCTCGATGGCCGTGTAGACGCCCGCCATGCTGGGCTGGCGGGTCAGCGCAAGGCGAAACGGCCCGGCCGGCGCCGCGGTCTTCCGGCCACATCCGCACAGCGCGCCCGCCGCGGCGGCCAGGATGCGCCTTCTGTCGTGCATCAGAATTCCCACCTCGCGGCGATCTGAATCTGGCGCGGCGGCGTGGCCGTCTGGGTAATGCGGCCGGCATTTTGCAGGCGCTGGCCGCGCGTGTTAAACAGCGTGAAATCCGAGGGAATCTGGAAGTTCACGTGGTTGGTGAGGTTGAACACTTCCAGGCGCAACCGGAGCATGTGACGTTCCGTTCGCCAGACGGCTTTGTCGAGGGCCGCATCCAGCGAAAGCAGGCCGGGGCCGGTCATCACATTGCGTCCAAGATTGCCGAAGTAGCCGGCCTCCGGGAGCGAGAAGGCGAGGGGATTGAAGTAGCGGTCAGGTCCGCCCAGGACGAGTTGGGCGCTGCCGGCGACCAGGTCCGGCCGCTGACCCAGGTCCTGAGAGCCGCCAAACAGATTGGCCCGGTCGAATCCCACGGAAACGCCCAGAGGAGGCCCGGTGCGCGCCAGCATCAGGACGTGCACTTGCCACCCTCCGGCGATCAGCCGCAGCGCCGCCGGACGCGAAGTAAGCGAAGGCGACTTCCAACTGCCGTTGACGGCCAGCGAATGCCGGATGTCAAAGTCGGACAGCCCGCGGTTCATCCGCCGGTCGAAGGGATTGGCCGCCGGCTCCGGGCCGAGGAAGTCGCGATTGATAACGCTCATGACGTCGTCAATCGACCTGGAAAAAGTATACGACGCCTGCACCCGCAGGCCGCTCCTCCACTGCTGCTGGAGCTCGGCGCTGCCGCCGTGATAGAAGGAGTTGAAGTGGGTCATGCGAATCCGGAAGCGCCCTATGGCCGGATTCCTGCGCGGCGCGTCCGGAGCGAAGTAGAGCCGGCCATCGGGCATCAGCCGGGGCACGCGCGTATTGAACTCTCCCAGGATGCCGCCCAGGTGGACGCCGCGGCTGCCCGCGTAAGTCAAGCGGACCAGCGTACCGCCGCCGAAGCGGCGCTCCAGGGCCAGGCGCTGTTTCATCAGGTAGGGCTGGTTCTGGTGATAATCGAGCAGGTCGAGCGTTTCGCTGGGCGGCGCGCCGGCCGCCGCCTCCAGCAGGTTGGGAAAGCGGGGGTTGGTCAAGACCGCCCGCCGGTAGAAGGGCGGCATGCGGACTCCGGAAATCAATAGCTCGCGCGAACCGAGCAGATCGTAGAACATGCCCCAGCCGGCGCGGATCACCGTCTTGCCATCGCCCAGAACATCCATCGCCAGCGAGAGGCGCGGCGCGAAGTTCCTGAGAGACGGATTGCGAAAGACGGGGCCGCCCACGGTCACCTTGGTGTCATGCAGGGGATTGGGAAGAGTGGCCACCTTGCGGTCGCGCTCGCGGGGAACAGTGTACGGTTCATAGCGCAGCCCCAGCAGCAGAGTCATGCGGCGATGCAGCCGCACTTCGTCCTGGGCAAATCCCGCGAACTGGTGCATGGTCCAGTGGCGCAGCGTGTCGGAGCCCGGATACATGAAGTCTCCGGTCAAGGTCCGCGCCTGCAACAAGTCCTGGATGGAGCCGAAGTTGTAGAGTCCCATGGCGACGATGTCGGCCTGCTGGAAGAAGCGCACGTTGCCGTGAGCAGCGCCGAAGCGGATGCTGTGAGCGCCGCGGACGGCGTTGAACTGGTAGCCTGCCTCGAGATCGTCCAGTGTGTACCTCCGCGGCCGGGCCCGGATGCCCAAATCACGGGATCCGCCGAAATCGTCCAGTCCCAGGGCTTGAATGACTCCCGTGGGCATGCCCGGCACAAAACTGAGAGCAGTCACTCTTTCATTGGCCGCGGAGTAGTCCTCGCTGTTCGAAATGCGGCTGAAGCCGGCCCGGAACTCCTGGGTCGAAACGGGCGAGATGACGTGCGTGGCGCTGCCCTGCGTGATGTGGTAGTGCGAATCGTAGAAGAGATTGTAGGCCCGGAAGTAGTCGAGTGACGACTGTTTCCCGGTGTCGAAGCTGTAGCGGCCGGCGAAGCGCAGATTTTCACGGGGCGTGTAGTCGCCTTTGCCGCTGAAGAGCGACTCCCTGGTCCGGGTCGGAATGGCGCTGACAAACTCGGCGGTCCCGCTTCCCAGCGAGCGGCCGTTCGGCAGCGGAAACAAGTCGAGAAACGGCTTGATCACGGGCGAGACCGGAACCGTGACGCCACCGGGCAGCAGTCCACGGCGCGCCTCTTCGGTGAGGGTGGCCGGGCGATAAGTGCTGGCCGTGTTCTCCCGCAGCACCTCGAGGTTCGCCAGAAAGAACAGCAGGTTCTTCTTCACCGGGCCGCTGGCCGTTCCCCCGAACTGGTTCTTGCGGAGCGGCGGGATCTTCTCCCCCCGCGCATCGAAGTAGTTCTTGGCGTCCAGCGCGCTGTTGCGCCAGTACTCGTAGAGCGACCCGCGCCACTGGTTGCCGCCGGAGCGCGAGACCGCCGCGACAATGGCTCCTGCCGCGCGGCCATACTCGGCGGAAAACGGGCTGGGCAGGAAGCTCAGCTCCTGGATGGTCTCGATTCCCAGCAGACGGCCGCCCGCGCTCGCGGGCGCCGATCCGGAAGCGTCGTTGATCGACAGGCCATCCATCCGGAAGCTGTTCATGTTGGGGCGCGCGCCGTCCACGGCGACCGGGATTCCCAGCCCGTTGGTGGTCGAACGGGCCGCCGAGGTGGCCAGCTTGGCGCCGGGCTGCTGGATCGCGAGGTCGAAGGCGTCGCGCCCCTTGAGCGGCAGCTCGCTGAGCTGTCCCATGGTCACCGCGCCTCCCCAGTTGTCGACGCTGGTGCTGAGCAGCGGCGCCTGGGCCACAACCTCAATCCGCTCTTCCCGGTCCTTCAGCCGCAGCCGGATGTCGTGGCGCGTAACGCGCCCGCTGGAAATCACTATTCCCGTGTGTGCCTCCGCGGCGAAACCCGGCGGGGACACCTCCACCCGAGCGCTCCCCGCGGGAAGCGCGAAGAGCGCGAAGTGCCCGTTGACGTCGCTGGTTGTCGTTCGCGCGGCGCCCGTCGCCTCATCCACGACCCGCACCGCGACGCCGGCCACCCTGGCCCCCGACGGATCAGAGATCACACCCTCCATCCAGCCGCCGACTTGCGCCGCCACGAATAGCACGCTCAGACTGAAGGTCAGAACCAGTCTGGAAGTCATGGTTTGGCCTTGCCTTCAAAGCCCATCAAGTGAAGCGGCTGTACCTTTCCCGTCGCAGTCACGAAGGGCTTCGCAATCACGACGCGAAACCCGCCGGTCTGCGTCCATTCACGGCGCGTCACAGCGCCGCCCCACAAAGCCTTCACTTGCGCCAGAAAAAAGTCCCGCACCGCCGACTCGTTCACTTGGCCCAGCCTGGGATGCACGCGCAACTCAACCGTGCTTTGCGCGCCGTTTCCGCTCTCTGCCAACTGGTAGTCGCCCGGCACGCCTCCAAAGCGGGCCGGCAGCCGCTCCAGCAGAATGCGCAAAACGTCGGTGCCGAGAAGCGTGGTGCCCTGGCCGGTGAGCTTGCCGTAGCTGAACAGGTTGCGGATGACGCGGCGATAGCCGAAACGAGACAGGGCGCAATCGCAGGGGGCCGGCTCGATGTCGCCGGCGTCGTCGGTTTCCGCGTTGATCAGGAAATAGGGTCCATGGCGGGCGACCGTGGTGAACACCAGCGAGTTCAACTCGCAGTCCGTGAGCGGCGCCACCTTCTTGCGCGAGAACACGACCAGCCCGGAATCCATGATGTGCACGGCATTGTCCCGATCCAGCTCCGCACAGCCCATGCCTATCAGTCCAACCTCGCTCACAATGTAACTGGAAATCGCCGTGGCGCCGGTGGCGTGGATGAGCGCCCGGTGAGCATCGGTCAGCGCTTCGCCGGCCAGCAGGAAGGTGGTCCGGTTCAGGCTGAGCCCGCGCGATCGCGCCGCGTCAGCCAGACGCCCGGCGGGGCTGACGATCGACTCCACCAAGACCGGGCGGCCCTGCTGATTCAGCCGCGCCACAAAGTCCGCCGCCGGGCCGAAGTCGTCGTCAACGAGAAAGGTGGGGAAGCGGATGCGCAGCCCCGCGGATCGCACCGCCAGAGCCATGAACAGGCTGAGCGCGCGATAGTGCCACGAATCGCTGAGTGTCCCGCCCAGCGTGAACCAGGCCGCGGAGCGCTGGTGGCGCGCAGCGAACGCGGCCCGGACCAGGCCTGGCGTCGCCGGCAGCATCGACAGCAGGTTGACGTGCAGGGCGTCCTCCGCGCCGAGCAGACGAAGCTGGTGCGCCCATTCGGACTCGCGCTCCAGCATCCACTCCACGCTGTGTCGCGACGGGGTCCCATGGCTGCGGCTGCCGCTGCTGAAGCCGACCACCCCGCTGGTCACCAGGGGATTCGAGAAATCGGCGGGTCTCGCCCGAATCTCTTTGCCGCCTCGCACGATGGGGGTGTGCCCCTTGAATTCCGCGTGGCTCAGCCGGATGCCGGCATCACAGAGCTTCTGGAGGGCCGGCTCCAGCCCTTCTCGTTCGACGCTGTCCTTAAGGTCCGCCAGCCCGCAGCCGGCCAACCGGAAGAGCTCAAAATAGGGGTTCGCCGGCTGGCGAAAGACCGCCGCCTCCGCAAGCTGAAGGAATGTCCGCGTCCGCGCGGCGTAGCGCTCGCGGACTCTCTGTTCAGGGTCCGCCAGCCGGGGACGCCGGGCAAAGTCGCGATAGTATCGCGCCATCCCGAGGTAATGCCGGATTTCCTTCAGCAGGGCGCCCTCCTCCTCTCATGGCTTCGCCGACCACGGGACCAGCAGCACTTCCGCCGCCCGCAGCATGGCGTTCGCCAGAATTCCGAACAAGGCCACGATGACAATGCCCAGGTAGAGCTTGTCCGGGGCAAAGGTCTGCCACGCCATATTGAGCATGCTCCCGATTCCCTCCGGGCAACTGATGAACTCCACTGAAATCGCGGCCAGCAAGGCGCGTGACACCGACAGCCGCAAGCCCGTAATCAGTTGAGGCATGCTCGCGGGCAGGTATATTCGGCGGAACATCAGCCACGCGCCCGCCCTGCAACTCCGCGCGATGTCCAGGTGCAGGGGCGCCACGGCCTTGGCAGCGTCGGTGAGTTGCAGGGCCATGGTCAGGAACGCCGCCGCCGAAACCAGGGTCAGGCGGGGAGACTCCCCAATGCCTAGGATCAGCATCAGCAGCGGCAACAGCGCGATCTTCGGCAGGGTGTAGAGCGCGGCGAAGGTGGGTTCCAGGCTGGTCCTGGCGGCGCGCACACTGCCCATCAGGATACCCGCCGGGATGCCCAGTGCGCAGCCGATCAGCATCCCCAGGCCGAAGCGCTCAGCGGTGGCGCCCAGGTGCAGCGGAAGCTCACCCAACTTCCACAATCGCACCGCGGCGGGAATCAACGAAGAAGGCGGCGGAAAGAACAGCGGGCTCAGCCAGCCCAAGCGCGCCGCGGCTTCCCAGACGACGGTCAGGAGAGCGGGAAGCCAGAGGGCGGTGGCCCACCGCCGCACATCCATCATCGCCGCCCCCCAACGCCGGCAGGACTGGGCTCCGACCCGGCCCCCAGCCCCAACTCCTCCAGCAGCGTCTTCTTCAGGTCCTCCGCCACCGTGGAACCGCCCGGGATCGCGCCGCTGGGGCGACGTTCCCCCAGCATGTGCTGCGAAACCACGCGCCCGGGCCTGCGGCTGAAGACCAGTATGCGTTCGCTCAGATTGATGGCTTCTTCAATGTCATGGGTAACGAAGAGAATGCCGCATCCGCGCTGCCTCCACACCGAAAGCAGCTCGCGCTGGAGCATCAACCGGGTTTGGGCGTCCAGGGCGGCGAACGGCTCGTCCATCAAGAGAAAGTCGGGCTCGCTGAGAATGCCGCGCACCAGGGCGGCACGCTGCCGCATTCCCGCCGAAAGCTCGTGGGGATAGGCCTTCTCAGAACCGGACAGCCCGAAGCGCGCCAGCCACTCGCGCGCGCGGCGATGCCGCTCCGTTTTGCCGACGCCCTGCGCTTCCAACGAAAAGGCGGCATTGTCGAGCGTCGTCAACCAGGGGAACAGCGCACCTTCCTGAAACACCAGCGACAGCCTCGGTTCCGCGCCGCCGAAGTGGACTCGGCCGTTCCGGGCCGGTAGCAATCCCGCAATCGCGCGCAGCAGCGTGGACTTCCCACAGCCGCTCGGCCCGATGATGCTGACAAACTCGCCCGCGCGGCAACTAAAAGCCACTCCGCCGAGTGCTTCAACCGCCCCTGACCGGGCGTCATACACGACCTGCAGGTCTTCGCAAGCAAGGTACATCGGGGGTCCACCGGGTTGCAGCCGAAAGCTGGTCCAAAGGGTCTTCCATGGTCTCGTCGGAAGCTCCTGCCAGTATACACCGTCCCCGGCTGACGGCCTGCGGTTCGTGGCCGCCCAGGGGAAGAAGAAGCCATAGACGTCACTTTTCCCGCCTGTGATAGTCTAAATAGTAGGTGGCGGGGAGAC
>VFZS01000170.1 GCA_016871095.1 Acidobacteriota bacterium | reverse complement strand
CGGAGGCCAGCCTGAAGCAGCTCCGGGGGCTGGGCTTCGAGGTGGTGCTGCAACCGACCACGGCGAAGCTGGTGATCGGGCGGGTGGCGGTGGAGAAGCTGGAGGCGCTGGCGGAGCTGAAGGTGGTGCGGTACGTAGCACCCCGCTAACCGCGGGGGCTGGGCGGCTATGCGCCGCAGCAGTAAAGGGAGGGCGCGGAGACATCCGCGCCCTTTGTGTGTCAGGAGCGGGTAGTTGCCACGGCAGTGGTTTCGCAGCGCTGTCGGCACACAGCCGCGGCCCGCTGGTTGGGCTTGGGGGCACGGGCGGCCCAGTTGGAGGGGGCACTAGAGAGCCCGGTCTAGGTCAACGTCAAGCCCAGCGGCTTTCAACTCCTTTGCCAGGTGCATCTCCCAACCGTCGCCATCGAACGGGATGTAGAGCACGCCCCCAAGGTCCGAGGGCAACTCGAGATCTCCCTTGTGCAAGGCGCAGACCCTGTTCCGGCCCAGCTTCCCGATGAACAAGCCGAACTCGAAGACCACGTTCTGACGGGCACGAGGCCGCTGTGCTGCCGGGTCATCGCACGAGAAACCAACGTCATCAGGAGTCAGAAGGACGACGGCACAGGCCACCTCCGCATGGTCCTCGAACTTCTCGATTATGGTCCGGCCGACGTTGGGCTGCTCGTGCAGGATGACCGCACGAAGCCCGAGGCGCTCAATGAACCTCGCGACGGATTGCTTTGCTGACTCGTCATGGCCGTGGACGATGAACACATCGGCCAACAGGGTGCGTGGCCGCGGCCGTTCTGAGACAGGGGCCGTTGGCTCCGGGATCAGTTCGAGTCGGTCCCGCAGGGATTCCAGCTTCGTCAAGTAGGCCCTCATAGCTTCGCGGAAGATCCGGATTCGATTAAGAGAGGGGGGTCCGGCCATACTTGAACGGGACCGCATCCCAGCCTCGCGATTCTTGGGCCATGGACGAACCAGAGAAGATCCTGGCGAGCAGCTCCGTGGTGTAGTCCTTCCATTTTGTCTTTTCCCTGTAGGCCTCGTCCAGCCCCGCCTCCGACTGGATAGAGCGGTCCTGAATCTGGTGACCGCGTTCGATCTGGTCAGAAAGGTGTATCCGGGCGTCGTTTCGCGGCACCAGCAGATCGGGAAAGGCCGGTGCGGCCGGTGGCTGCTTGGACGTCATGGCACTGACCTCCCTTGGTGGTTGTCCGTGTGGTCCAATAATAGCACCCACCGGTTGGCGTCACGCGTCGTTTCGCTCCGTGCGGCGTAGAATCTCCACGCCGGGCCGCCCCTCTCGAGACCGCCCTTCGAAGAGTTAAAGGAGAACGTCAGCCTGCGGCACGGATGGCCTGGTTCTTGATTAGCGCGGTGCCCAGGTGGTTCTCGATGATCTTGAACGCGGGGGAGTTCATCAGAGTGTGCATGTAACAGTGGTGGATCGTCAGGACAAGGTCCTGGAGGCTGTTGTCCCCCTCAATCATCTCTACCTTCAGACCGATTTTCTGACATTCTGCCGGGGATATATGACGTTCGTGGGTCTTATTCTGCCGATAATCGCTCAGGCGTCGGAAAACGCTAGCAGCCCTGACCTTAGCATCCGTCTCCCCGGCGAACATCACGCTTTCGAGTTGTCCCTCCACGAACTGCTTTGTCCACGCAATAGCCTGCTGGCACTGGCTGAGGAACGTAGGACGGTATTGCTGGAGAATCTCACGCCAGACCAGTATGGCGGCCGGCTCGGCCCTGCATTCCTGGAGCGCTTGCTGGAACTCCTTGAGAACGGCAGCAGCTGGAATGCCTCGTACGTGCGGGTTGACGGGCCCGAGGCTGGACTGCTTACCCAAGAGGATGGACTTGCAGGAACAGGCAATCATCGTGCCGGCAGACATGGCGATCTGGGGCACGACCGCCCTGATGTTGCAGTCGAACATCATTTGCAGGTACCGAACGATGGCTTGAGTCGAGGCGATGCTGCCCCCAGGAGTGTGCAGAAAGAGGTCGAGGCCCCTCGAGCGATCTAGCCTGTGGACGGCCATCATGAAGCCGTTCATGTCTTCGTCGTTGATGTCGAGCAGTTGGATGCCGGGCTTCGACAGGAACCCCGAGTAGTAGGCAATGACGTTACGGCCGGTATGCTCGAACAGAGTGTTTAGGTATCGACGACGGACGGCGTCCAGCGGGGAGGCGGTCCGGTCCCGCTCGGCGTTGAGCTCGCGGAGCACCTCGTTCCAGTTGGGCATGGGGCGCTACTGATCCTGGCTCCCCCGGTAGTCGACCAGACTACGGTCCAGCGTGACGCTGGGTACGTAGCGAAAGGGACTCGGCTGCTCCAGGGACGAAGTCTCCTCGGTACGCCCGGGAGCGTCGGGCCCCCCTCCAAGCAACTGCCGGTAGGCCTCTTCGAGACCCTCGCGGCGGCCCCGCACCTCTTGCACCCTGCCTGGTTTCATCGCGCCCTCTTGACCTCCTAGAGGGGAGAATAGCACAAGTCTTGGCAATTGTATCTTGCGCCGAGTGGGCTCGCGGTCCGCACCCCTCCCGCAGCGGCTGGCTCGGACGCCAATCCTTTCTTCCCCAACGGCCTGGAGCCGCCCCACCCCCGCTTCAGCATGCAGCGCGGCACGGTGCGGACGGAGGTGAAGGAAGCCATCACGCAGTTGGGGCTGGACTACCGGCTGATGACGCAGTTCACTTCGTTTGTGGCGGTCGAGGAGATGATCGTCACCGAGGGCGGACAGCCGCACCGGGTGGAGGTGCCCGTGGAGATGCCCGAGGGGGTGAGCTACGAAGGGGTGTTCGGGCCCGGGGCGGAGATGCAGATGGCGAGGCCGATGGCGGCGGGTCCGGCGGGCGGCGTAATCGGCGGGCTGCGGATGTCTAAAGGGGCGGCGCAGGCTCCGGTGATGTACGAAGCGATGGCGCGGGACGAGGCGCGGAGGGTGCTGTCGCCGGCCGAGCAGAAGCTGGCCAAGCTGGCGCCGGCGCTGCGGTCGCTGCTGGAGCGATCCAGGAAGGCGGGATTCCGGCCGACGGCCGAAGATGCGAAGCTGCTGCGCAACGGGAAAGTGGAGGTGCAGGTATTCTTGACGGATACCACGGAGGCCAGCCTGAAGCAGCTCCGGGGGCTGGGCTTCGAGGTGGTGCTGCAACCGACCACGGCGAAGCTGGTGATCGGGCGGGTGGCGGTGGAGAAGCTGGAGGCGCTGGCGGAGCTGAAGGTGGTCAGGTACGTGGCAGCGCGGACGTAGGGGGAACCGGGAGAGGCCGGGGTGTCCACGGAGGGACACGCTGGCCTGTCCCCTGGGAAGCAGAGGGCGCGGAGGGATCCGCGCCGCCCACGAGGAGCGGCGCGGCCCTCCGCCGGTCAGAACAGGATCTTGAGGCCGAATTCGAGCTGGCGGCCCACAGTGGTGCGCTGACGCAGGGTCTGGCCGAAGGTGGAGCTCAGGACTCCGGTCGAGGGGTTGGCCCAGTTGAGCTTGTTGGTCGCGTTGTAGGCGGCCACTTTGAATTCCATGCGGGCGGTCTCCGTCAGGCGGAACGTCTTGGAAATGGTGCCCTGGAGGTCCCAGAACAGCGGCCCGGCCAGGTCAGGATACTGCTTGGGGTTGGTGCGGATGGTATAGGGCGGCTGCTGTGCGAACAGCGAGGTGTCAAACCAGCGCTTGGGTGTAGGATTGGAGATCTTAGGATTGCCCTGGGCCACCATGGTGTCGAAGCGGAGGTAATCGCCGGAGTTGTAGTACCAGGCGCCCACCACCTGCCAGCCACCCAGAACGGCGTTGGCCACGGGATGCAGATCGGCAAAGTACTTGCGGCCCCTGCCGACAGGGATTTCGTAAGTCCCGGCGGTGGAGATGCGGTGCCGCGGCATGCTCGATTCCTCGAAGTTGAACTGCTGGGCATAGGTGGCGATGTCGTTGAAGAACTCGTAGTTCTTCTCGCGGTGGCAGACGTAGCCGAACAGGAAGTTGTAGCCGCCGCGGAAGCCGCGCTGGACCTTGATCTGGAGTGAACGGTAGCGCTCCAGGCGCCCCGGGGTGCCGATCTCCCACAGGCCGCCGTACTGCGGATAGGGCCGCAGCAGCGAGCCGATGGTGACGGTGCGCTGGTTGCGCAAGGGCCCCGGGAACTCCCCCGGCGTGAGGTACTGGTAGAAGGGGTTGCTCACGGTGGTGGCCAGGGTGGCCTTGTGGGTGTAGGAAAGCATGGGGTCGGTCTGGTTGAGGTTGCGGGACCAGGCCAGTTTGCTGCCGTAGTTGAGGAAGACGGTGAGGTCCACCACGATCTGGTTGGGCAACTGCCGCTGGAACGACACGTTGAGGCGGTCATTCACGCCGCGCGAGGAGTCCTGGTAGAACCACAGCAGGTTCTCACCGCCCAAGCCGAGGTAGCGTCCATAGCCTTTGCCGCGGGGCGGCAGCAGCGGGTTGGTCGAAGGGGGGAAAGGATCATACATCCTGGCCTGCGGGATGCCCTGGAGCACAGGGGCGGGGTTCTGGCTGGCATCGAAGCCCAGATAGGGGGGTTCGAGGAAGTTAATGTTCTCGAAACCGGAGAAGGGAGCGTCGATGAAGTTGTACTCGGTGGGGAACACGTAGCGGGCGTAGCCGAGACGCAGCGAAGTGCGGTCATCGACGCGCAGAGCGAGGCCGGCGCGGGGCATGAAGACCGTGCGGTGAGCTTCCCAGATGCCGGGGTTCTTCTCGTCGGAGAAGACCCAGGCGCCGTTCCATTGGTAGTTGACGCGGGCGATGCTGGTGACGGCGGCGGGGATCTGGGGCGGAGCCGACTGGAACTCGGGAATGGGCTGCGCCAGGTCGAGGAAACGGGACATGCGGTACTGGGGGTCGTGCCAGGGCGTCTCGTATTCGTAGCGCAAGCCCAGGTTGAGGGTGAGGCGGCGGCTGAGCTTCCAGTCGTCCTGGAGGAAAGCGGCGTAGAACTCGGTGCGCGGCTCCTTGATAGGCTTGACCACGGCCAGCGAGCCGGTGTCCAGGGAACCTAGCAGGAAGGTGGCGTACTCGTGGCCGTTGAGCCTGGTGTTGGGGCTGATGAAGGTCTCGGCGGTCAGAGCGGCGGCGAAGTTGAACAGGGTGGTGCCGGTGACCAAGCTGAAGCCGCCCGAGCGGCGGGTGTCGAAGCCGGCTTTCAAGTAGTGTGCGCCGCGCTGCTGTGAGAGCTTGACGTTGAAGCTGTTGCCGTTGGGGTGCTGGTTCCAGTAAGTGGCCTGCTGGCCGAACTGGGCGCCGCCGATGCTGAGGCGCGGGTAGTACGGAGGAAGTCCCTCCTGGTAAGGCTTGAACCACTGGCTGTGGGGCCAGATCTTGCCCCAGCCTTCGGAGCCGAGCTTGTCGCGTGGGGAGTCGTAGTCGTCCACCAGGGAGTGGTAGTCGCCGTGCAGGTTGACGACGGTGCGCGCGTTGACGGTCCAGACGGCGTCGCCGGAGATGGAGAGTGCGTGGCGGGCGCTGGCCCCCTGGGTGACGTACCAGGGGGACTGGTTGGGACTCGGGTCGGTGGAGTCCACCATGGTGTGGAGCTTGCTGTAGCGGCCGTAGACGCGCCACTGGTCGCTCAGGTTCCAGTCCGCGCGGTCGGAGAAGTTCCAGTAGTTGGTGCGGCGCGTCAGGCTGGTGCGGAAGTTGTTCAGCCCGGTGATGTTCTCGCCGGGGTTGTTGGGGCCCCACAGGTCCTTCATGATCTGGGCGGAGACGCCATCGAAGCGGCTGGCGGGAATGCGGTTGCCGGGGAAGGCGGTGCGGGTGGCCCGGTTGGCGGCGGCATCCAGGACGGTGGAGTAGGGATCAAAGACGGTCTTGACGCCGCCGTCGATGTGCAGGGTGCGGGAGAAATCGCCCTGGCGCTCGAGGTCGGTGGGGAGGCGGCGGAGGTAGTTGAGGGGGTCGCGCATCTTCCACTGCTCGTAAGTGGCGAAGTTGAACAACCGGTTCCTGAGGACGGGATGGCCGGCCTGGGCGCCCCAGATGTTGTTGCGGGCGGCGGTGTTCGACAGCGTGGTGCGGTCGGTGACGGCGTTGAGCTTGGGGTTGCGGCCCAGGTAGAAGAGGTTGCCGTGCAGTTCGTTGGTGCCGGATTTCATGGACATGCTGATGATGCCGCCCGCGCTGTGACCGGCCTCGGCGTCGATCGAGTTCTGGAGGATGTTCACCTCCTGCACCGCCTCGGGCGGGGGCGCGTAGCTGGCCTTGTGACCGATGCCAATGGGGCTGCCGTCCACCTGCAAGTCGTTCTTCAGGTTGGTGCCGCCGCCCAGCTCGATGGAGTTGGCGGCCCAGGAGTGAAAGGGCATCATTTCGCCGCGGGTGTTGACGGCGGCGGGATTGAGCAGGGAGAGCTTGAAGGGGTTGCGGTCGAAGCGGGGCAGCTCGTTGGCCAGCTTGGTGTCGATGGTGAGGGTGATGTTGGTGGAGTTGAAGTTGACGGCGACCGGGCTTTCCGAGACGGTGATGCTCTCCTGGACGGCGCGGGGCTGGAGCACGGCATTGACGGTGATGTCGCCGCGGGACTGGACCTCGATATTCTCCTGAGTGAATTTCGAGAAGCCCGCCACCTCGATGGTGACGGTATAGGAACCGGGCTCGACGTAGTCGAACAGGTACAGGCCGGCCTCGTTGGACTGGCGCACGGCGCGGACCCCGGTGTTGACGTTGAGCAGGGTTACGCTGGCGCCGGCGACGACGGCCTGTGTGGAATCGGTGACCAGGCCCTGGATCCTGGCGCGATAGTCCTGGGCGGCGGCGGGCGCCAGGAGCAGGCAGAGGACAACCGCCAGGGCCAAAACGCTGCGGTACGACGAGGACTTCATAAGACCCCCTTGTCAGGTACCATCAAGTGCGACGCTGATATTATACATACGGCAGCGGGAGGTGGGGAGTGCGCAGATGGCACGGTTGGATACTGGCGGTGGCGGTGGCGTGCGCCGCGGCCGAGGAGGAGCATTACGTGCGGGTGAGCCCGCGGGATCACCGCTACCTGGAGCTGAGCGACGGGCGGCCGTATGTTCCCATCGGGCTGAACCTGATCGCGCCGCCGCGGGCGGCCAACGAGGAAGAAGCGTTCAAGGGGCTGGAGGCGTGGCTGGCGAAGCTGGCGGTCAACGGGGGCAACTACATCCGGGTGTGGCTGAGTAATCCGTTCTGGGACGTGGAAGCCGAGAAGAGCGGCGTCTACGACGGAGAGAAGGCGCGGCGCATCGACCGGCTGCTGGGGCTGTGCCGCCAGCACGGCATCCGGGTGAAGATGACGCTGGAGCATTTCCGGACCATCGGGGAGCCGGGCAAGGGTTGGGCGGACAAGCCGCTGCATCATGTGTCGCGGGGCGGGCCGGCGCAGTCGATCGCGGACTTCTTCGACGGGGAGGCGCCGCGGGCGCAGTTCCGGCAGAAGATCCGGTGGTACGCGGAGCGGTACGGAGATCAGCCCATCATCTACGGCTGGGAGCTGTGGAACGAAGTCAACGCGGTGCGGGGCGGCGACTACATGGCGTGGACGGCGGCGATGCTGCCGGAGCTGCACCGGGCGTTCGCGAGAAACCTGTGCATGCAGAGTCTGGGGAGCTTCGACCGGGCGCGCACGCGGGAGGTGTACCGGCGGCACAGCCTGCTGGAGGGCAACGATTTGGCCCAGGTGCACCGGTACCTGGACCTGGGAGCGGAGCTGGAGGTGTGCCACGGGCCGGTGGACGTGCTGGCGGCGGACGCGGTGCGGGAGTTGCTGGGCTACGAGCCGAAGCGGCCCGTGATTGTGGCGGAGTCGGGGGCGGTGGAGCCGAAACACACGGGGCCGTTCAAGCTGTATGCGGTGGACCGGGAGGGAGTCATCCTGCACGACGTGCTGTTCGCACCGTTCTTCGCCGGGGCGGCGGGGCCGGGGCAGATCTGGCACTGGGACGCGTACGTGGCGGCGAACGATCTGTGGTGGCATTACGGGCGGTTCGCCGCCGCGCTGATGAAGGTGGATCCGCCGGCGGAGGATTTTGAGCCGCTGATGATCGAGCACCCGCGGCTGCGGGTGTATGTGCTGAAAGGGCGGCGGACGGTGCTGGCGTGGTGCCGGGACGCGCGGAATACCTGGGAGTCGGAGCTGAAGCGGGGGGAGAAGCCCGAAGTGCTGCGCAACGTCGAGGTGGACCTCGGCGCGGCGCTGGCGGGGAGGAAGGCTCGGCCGGCTGAAGTGTACTCGCTGTGGAATGGGGAGCGGGCGCAGGCGCGGGTGAGAAGCGGGAAGGTGCGGCTGCCGGCGTTCACGCGGTCGGTGGTGGTGCGGGTGGGGGTGGAAGCGGAGGGTTCACTCGGCAGGTGAGAAAAACTGGAGATCTTTCATCGGGTAGTGCCGGCGGTTGCGGGTCCAGAGGCGGATGGCATGGATCGCTGCGGTGGCGGCCACGAGAGCATCCCCCAGCATGACGCCGTGGCTCTTGTGGAACACCTTCAGGTACTGGCCGGCCTGGCGCCCGATGCGCCCGTCCACGGGCACGCAAGGAAGGGCGGAGAGAAGGTTGCTCACGACCTTCTCCTCGGCGGGCCGCAGACCGTGCCAGATCTCGGCGATGGTCACGGGGGAAACGAAGACAGTGGCGGCGCCGTCGTGGAGACGGCTCCAGGCTGAGAGGATGGCGGCGTCACGGGCGCGCAGCACTTCGATGAGCACGTCGGTGTCGAGCAGGATGGCGGTCATCGCGTGAGCCGCGCCAGGCGGGTGTCCTTGCGGAGTCTGCGAACGTAGGCTTGCGTGGCGGGCAGATCCGCGCGGCCGGACCAGAGGCCGACCACCGCTTGCATGGCGGCCTTGCGGTGAGCGGCGCCTTGAAGGTACCGTGCGCGGATGGCCTGGCGGACCAAGGCGGAAACCGAGCAGCCAGCCTGGCGCGCCAGGACCTGGAGCATCTTCCAGGTTTCGTCCTCAAGATAGAGCTGGGTGCGGCGCATTGGTGTATAGTATACACCACCGGGCTCTGTTGCGGCGTTGTGGATTCGCGAAACCGCTCCCTCACGGTCGCGGCCCGGAAGCGCGCTGCGGCGTCCCCGCAGGTTACTATGCTACGGCGGTCTTCATCTCCACCACGGCTTCGGTGATCTGGCCGAGGTAGCGGCCGTCGGCCAGGACGTCGGCGGCGATGGCGAGGCGGGGGGCGGGGGGCTGCCAGGCGCGCGGGATGGTCACCTGGAAGGCCTGGGCGGCCTTGCCGTTGGAGGGAGCTTCGAACTTCAGCACGTCGGGAACGATGTTC
>VFZS01000169.1 GCA_016871095.1 Acidobacteriota bacterium | reverse complement strand
GCGCATGCGCGGCTACTCCGACGCCCAGGCCCGCCAGATCTTCCGCAATCTCGTCGACATGCCCGCCGACATCACCATCGGGCCCAAGGAGGTCGAAGTCCGCTTCCACCGCCGCGCTCACTTGCCCATCGTCCTCGCCTCAGGCCTGATGGACAACCCAGTGCCGGTTCCCTGGTGGAACAACCTGCCCCTACGGCTCACCACCTACAGGGGTTGAGCACGCTGCCCAATTCTTAGGCGAATAGTGAGCCGTGGAAATCCAGGCTAGGCGACCCCTCCCATCTCGAGCAACGGCCCGAACACCGCTTCCTCGAGCGGCAGCGAAGTGCTCAGCCCGGCGTAGCGGCCCCCGTTGCGCAGCGCCAGCCGCCGGATGCCCTCGCTGAATTCGTCGAAGGCCGCGGTGTAGCGGGCGCGGGCGCCGGCGTCGAAGCTCAGCTCCCGGTGGCCTCCGGTTTCGGCGTCCTCCAGCTCCAGCTCGCCCTCCCAGGGCGGCTCGCGGTCCTCGTCCGCCCACAACTGCACCAGCAGCAGCTCGTGGCCGAAGTCCGCCAGATACTGGAGCGGCTTCTCGCAGCCGGCCTCGTCCAGGAAGTCCGAGATTATGATGAGCAGCCCGCCCTGCGGGCACTCGCCGATGAACTGGCGCGCCACGCGGATGTAATCGGTGCGGCCCGCGGGCTCCAGTCCGGATAGGAACTCGACCGCCGGGGCGAAGCGGTGCCGGCCCCCTCCGCCGCGGAACGGTTCCACGATCGTGTCGCTGAAGGGTTGCAGGAAGATGGTGTCCAGCCGCACCAGGCTGATGTAGCAGAGCGCCGCCGCCAGCCGCTGCGCGTAGCGGAACTTGGGCTTCTCACCGGTGGCCATGGAGCGGCTGATGTCCAGCAGCAGACGCACCGGCGTGCGTGGCTCCACCCGGAACATCTTCAGGAAGAGCTTCTCGAAGCGCAGATAGGCGCGCCAGTTCACGGCGCGCAGGTCATCGCCGTGATGGAAGTGCCGGTGCTCGTGGAACTCCTGCCCGGGTCCGGGATGGCGCGAGGGGTTGCGCCCTCCCACCAGCCCGGGAAACGACTTCTGCCAGTGCAGCGCAAGCCGCTCGAGCTTCTCCAGGAACTGCTGGTCTATCAGAGGCTGTTCAGCCATCCCGCACTCGTGCCGGCGGCGCCGTCCTCAGGCCGCCGGAAAGCTGGCGGCCACGGCGCCGATCATCACCTCCAGGAGGCTGTCCGGGGTCTGGCCGTCGGCGTGGGCGTCAAAGTTGAGAATGATGCGGTGGCGCAGCACGGCCGCCGCCACGTGCCGGACGTCGTCGATGCTGAGGTGGTAGCGGCCGCGCATGAGGGCCAGCACGCGCCCGCACTCGACCATGGCCTGGGCCCCGCGCGGCGAGCTGCCGTAGCGGATGTAGCGCCGGGCCAGCTCGTGCGCCTGCGGGTGCTGGGGCTGCGTGGACAACACCAGGTCAATGGCGAAGTCCTGCACATGCGCCGCCACCAGCACCTCGCGGCACACCGAGCGGACCTCCAGAATCTCCTTGCGGTCCACCACCGGCCGGATCTCAGGCTCTTCCTTCTGGATGGTGCGCTCGACGATGAGGTTCAGCTCGTCGCGGGAGGGGTAGTGCACCAGGATCTTCATCAGGAAGCGGTCCAGTTGCGCCTCCGGCAGCGGATAGGTGCCCTCCATCTCGATGGGGTTCTGCGTGGCCATCACCAGGAAGGGGGCTTCCAGCTCGTGCGTGGTGGTGCCGCTGGTTACGGTGCGCTCCTGCATGGCCTCCAGCAGCGCCGACTGGGTCTTGGGAGTGGCGCGATTGATCTCGTCGGCCAGCACCAGGTTGGAGAAGATGGGGCCGGGCTGAAAGCGGAGCGTCTTGGCGCCGCGGTCGCTGGTTTCGATCATCATGCTGCCGACGATGTCGGCGGGCATCAGGTCCGGGGTGAACTGTATGCGCGAGTATCTCAGGTGCAAGGCGCGCGCCAGGGTGCGCAGCAGGGTGGTCTTGCCCAGCCCGGGCACGCCCTCCAGCAGCACGTGTCCCCCGGCCAGCAGGCAGATCAGCACGCCGTCCACGACGTTCTGCTGGCCTACGATGATTTTCCCGATTTCGCGGCGCACCTGGTCCAGGCGGTCCACCGCGGATTGAACTGCCGCTTCGGCGTGCACCATACCATTGTAGCCTTCAACCCTCCGCGGGGATGAGCGTGTTGCCCGGATCGCGGCCAAGCGTACGCCCTACCGCTCGAACACCACTACTTCGTACTCGTCAACGCGCGGCAGCACGAACTGGAGGTTGCCGGCTTTGTCCTTCTGCCACGCCAGTGGCCGGGGCCGCACCAGGGTGAACAGCTTCGCCGCGTCCCCGGCCTGGTCGAGGGTGATGCGCAGGTTGTATAGCGGCATGACCCTCCGAATGGGCCGCGTCATCTCGCCGGTCGAGTTCACCAGGTGTAGCAGTAACCGCTTCCCCTGCTGCTGCGAGCGCAGCACCACCTCAAGCGATCCCGGAGCGTTCTCGATCCGGACCGGCGGCGGCGCCAGAATGCGCAACGCATTCTCCGCCACCTGGAGTAGTTCCGGCACGTGAAAGCCGGCGATCAGGTTACCGAAATCGCCGCTGAAGTAGGCCACCGAACCCTGGCCGAAGCTGTGGGTCACCAGCGCCGGATCGTCGGAGAGGCCCGGTATGCCGTCGTAACGCCCGGCCAGCGGTTGGGTGTACTGGAGCAGCGCGCGGCCGCCCTGCGGCTTTACGCGGACGTGGTAGAAGGTGGCGGGGATCATCTCGCGCTTCAGTCCGCTGAGCAACCCTCCGGCGGCGACCGGTTTCATGAAGTCCCACCGGTTCGGTCCGGCGATCTTGCCCTCCGCGCTCACCCCGAACAGTTCGGCCAGCGCGAAATCCTTGCGCCGTACGCCCGTTTCGTCGTACAGCGAGGTCTCGAAGGTGGCGAACAGGTTGCCTCCGCCGCGGACGTAGTCTCTCAATCGGCCGGCGGCGGTCTGACTCATGCACGCCACATTGGGCAGGAAGATGGCCTGGTAGCGGGCCAGCGGTTCGCGCTCCAGGGTTACGTCGTCGATGACGTCGAACGGCGCATGCGCGCGGATGAGGGCCTCGGACAGTCCGCCGAATTCGCCTTCCAGGTTGCCTACCTCGCTGCGCGAAGGCACGCGGTCGATGTCGATCATCTGGGCATCCGCGCCCGCGTAGAAGCTGGCGGTGGTCTCCGACCAGACCACCGCCACGCGGGCCTCCGAGCGTGTGCCGAGATAGTAGCGGCCATTGGCGGCGAGGAACCGGTTCATATCGACGAGCGTCTTCATCTCGGGCTGGTCGAACTCAAAGGGAGTGATCCCGAACCACACGCTGGCCGCATTGGCGATGCTGCCGGCATAGAGCAGGCGCAGCTCGGCCTCCGGAAGCACTGAGAAGGTCCAGGGCTTGTGGCTGGCGGCCGAGAAGATCACCCGCGGCTTGCCGGGGGCCTGGGTTTCGAGCAGGCGCGCCGTCAGCCCCGGCTTCCACAGCGAGACGCGCGTGAGATCTCCGCTGATGAAGCCGCCTTCGCTGCCCAGCAGGTCCTGCTCGGGGACCAGGACGCGATTGAAGCGCGCGGTGGCCCAGTTGGCGCCCCGCACGCCGCCGTTCATGTAGAAGGCGATTTCCGGGTTGGCGGACTTGATTATACGATTGGAATCCCGCAGGAAGTCCGCCAGGCTGTTGGCCTGGAACTCCATAAGGTCTTTGAACCCCGCGCCTGTGCGCTCCTTCTTGGACGGCAGAGGCCGGCCGTAGGCCTTCCGGAACTTGTCCTGGCAATGACGGCAGTAACACGTGTCGGCGCGAAAGATAGGACCGTCGTAGAAGATACCGTCGATGGGATAGGCGCACAGGTCGCGGAGCACCTGAAAACACCACTCGCGCCAGGGGCCGTTGACGCAGAAATCGGTTCCGGTCTCGTAGACCCCGGTGAGCGGGCTCCCGTCTTCACGGATCTGCCGCCACTCGGGATGCTTCTCGCCGAAATCGGTGGTGTACCAGTGAACGTTGAAGTAGATCATCACCCGGATGCCGCGCCGGCGCGCCTCGGGCAGGTATTCGCGCAAGTAATCGCGGTTGCTACGGCCGGCCACCTTGGAAGAGAAAAAGAACCCCTGGTCATCCAGGCCCCGGCGCATCCCCATGATGTCCAGATGCTCGGAGTTATAGAACTGCCGGGATTTCCGGACGGCAAGCTCCGCGGGAGGGCGAAAAGCTATGTCGCCGAGGCTCGTGACAAGATCCAGAAGCCGGAGAGGCTCCTGCTCCCACCAGCGCGCGACCGGAGCCGCGGGCTGCGCCCACAACCCGCAGCTCAAGAAGGCCGGGAGGAGGAATACGCCTCTCATCAGAACAGGATCTTCAGTCCGAACTGGATCTGGCGAGGGTCGCCGCCGCTGCTGATCCGGCCCACGGTGGCGGCGGTGGAGATGTTTGAGCCGGCGCCGCCCCAGTTGAAGTGGTTGGGGAAGTTGAAGAACTCCGCGCGAAACTGGGCCACGAACCGCTCGTAGAAACGGAAGTCCTTCAGCACGCTGACATCGATCACGATGTCGCCCGGCCCGTACAGCAGGTTGCGCGACGCATTGCCGAAGGTGAATAGGGCCGGCACTGAGAACGCCGCCGGGCTGAACCACTGGCTCATGGTCTTCTCCGCGGGATAAAGGTCCGCGCCCGCGACCCGGTTCGGGCGGCCGCCGCGCCACCCGGTTTGGGTCGCCGTGAAACTGGGCGAGAACGGCGTGCCGGTCCTCAGGTAGGTGATGCTGGAAACCTGCCAGCCGCCGATGAGGTGGTTGGCCACCGGGTTGGACAGGTTCAGCAGCCGCTTGCCCCGTCCGAACGGCAGATCGTAGCTGCCCGCGAAGGTGAAGATGTGACGCCGGATCTGGTCCGAATTGCCCCGGTCGGCTCGGGCGTTGTAAGGATCCTGCGGCCCACCCACTACCGGCACGTCGTCCAGCGAGCGGTTCCAGGAGTACTCGACCTGGAAGCTCAGGCCATGACGGTAACGCTGGATGGCTTCGATCTGTAACTGATGCAGGATCGAGTTGCCCCCGCCAGCCAGCAGGAGAATGTCCGACCACGGCTGGTACGGCCGGTTGGGCTGAATGGCCCCGGCGATCTGCTGCCGGGAGAAGTTCAGCGAGTAGTTGTACCAGGGCAGGTGCGTGCCATGGTTGCCGACGTAGGACACGCGCAGACCCAGGTTGGCCCGCAGCTCCTGCTCCACGGTCAGGTTCCACTGGTAGCTCTCGCTGTTCTTGATGTTCTTCTGCACCGCCGTCACGCTGGGATTCGGCGAGATAGCGCCGCCGCCCGGGAAAGGAGCAGCCAGGGTGATGCTGGGCCGGTACCCCGGCGCCGCCTCGAAGGACTCCGCCAGCAGGAAGGGCGGGTTGTTGAAGCCGCGCTGCCGGAAGCCGATATAGACCGGCAGGAAGTTGTAGTAGGCGCCGAAGCCCGCGCGGAGCACCGTGCGCGTCGTGCCGAAGGGCCGGAAGGCCAGCCCGGCGCGGGGACCGAGGTTGTTCCGGTCAGGCTCGATGTCCCGCACCGGCAAGCCCGCCTCGGAGGCCAGCACGATGGGATAAGCCTTTACCAGCCTCTCCAGGGCTTGCTCCGGCATCTTGTCGCTCTGAATCACCAGGCGGCCGCTCTTGAAATCGAAGTTCGAGAGCGTGTTGTTCCTCTCGCTCCACGGCGACTGATACATGTAGCGCACCCCGAAGCTCAGGCTGAGCCGGGGCGTGACGCGCCAATCGTCCTGAATGAAGAAGCTGTAGCGGGACGAAGCGAACACCATGTTGGGGCTGACGGTCGAGCGGTAGGCCCTCACCGGGTAGCCGAGCAGGTAGTCGGCGAACGAATGCGCCGGCTGCGCGGCCCCCGGCCCGCCCAGCGTGTACAGCCCCGTGAAGTCGAACCTGCCGAACGCCGCATTGTTCGCCAGGCCGGCGCCCATGCCCGCGTTGAACGGATAGGACGCCACTTTGTGGAGACCGATGTCCAGTCCGAACTTGAGGGTGTGCCGGCCCCGCACCGCGGTCATGTTGTTGATGAACTGCGGCGTCAACTGCGGCGAGGCGTCTCCCCCACCGTAGTCGCCGATCGAGACATGGTTGCTGATGTTAATGTTGGGCAGGCCGCCGTAGGCTACCGGATACAGCGTGGGGAACAGGCTTCGCGCGTCGAAGTCCCGGTTCAGCCCGTTGCGCGTCGAGGAGTGCCGGAAGTATACGTAGCGAAACTCGTTCAGCGTGCGCGGCGACAGGCTGTGGTTCCAGGTCAGATTGGCGCTCTGCGTGCTATAGCCGCCGTTGTTCCAGCTTCCATAGCCCGCCGGATACCCCTGCGCCACAAAGTAAGGGAACCCTTTCGAGTAGTTGAGGTTCACCCAGATGCTGTCCTGCTCCGAAAACCGGTGGTCGATGCGCGCCCCGTAGCGGTTGATGTCGGAAATGTTTCCGACCGTCCACCGGTAGTTGGACAGCGTGCCCGCCGGTCCCAGCCCCGTCTGATTCGGCAGCGGAACAAACCCCAGCAGAGTCTTTGAGCGGCTGTCGATGCGGCTCGTGGGGACCCGGTTGTTGACAAATGGCGTGCCGGCCAGGGGATCCATAATGGCCGGCAGGCCTGAGAAATCGCCCTCCCGCATTGCGGCCGTGGCCAGGCTGGTCAGGTAGTTCGGCATGGTTCGTTCCCGCAGCCCTTCGAAACTGGTGAAGAAGAAGGTCCGGTTCTGGCCGTTGTACAACTTCGGGATCAGGACCGGCCCGCCCAGCGTGTAGCCGAACTCGTTGCGGTTGTAGGGGGGCTTGGGCGTGGGCGCGTGCGTGTAGTAGTACCTGGCCCCATATGCCACGTTGCGGTTGAACCACAGCAGCGAGCCGTGCAGCTCGTTGTTGCCGGCCTTGGTGACCACGCTGACGGCCACCGAGCCCTCATACTCGGCCTTCTGGTTGTTGGAGTCCATGCGGAACTCGCTCACGCTGTCCACCGAGGGCAGCGTGGCCAGTCCGTTGCGGTAGGAGTACGATCCGCCGCCGTTGCCCGTGTCGTTGTACGTGGCGCCGTCCACGCTGAACTGGATGCCGCCCCAGTAGGAGCTGCCCGCCACGCGCGGGTTCGAAGCGCTGTCGCTGGTGACTCCCGCCGAGATGCGGATCAGCCGGTCCAGCGTGCGCCCGTTCAGCGGGATGGTGCTAATGACGTTGGCCTCGAGAATGTTGCCCACCGTGGCGTTCTCGGAGTTGACTACGGGAGCCGAGGCTTGCACTTCGATAGCCTGCTGGACCGCGCCCGGCTCCAGGGTCACGTCGATTCGGACACTCCGGTTGGCCAGCAGCCTGACGCTCCTCACCAGGCTGGGCTTGAAGCCCGTCATCTCGGCTCTGACGGCGTAGGAGCCGGGCAACAGATTCGGCGCCACGTAGTTGCCGGTCCCGTCGCTGTCCGTTCTGAACTCGATGTTGGTCTGCTCGTTGGTGATCGTCACCCGGGCGGCCGCCACCACGGCTCCCGAGGCGTCCAGGACCGTCCCCAGGATCGTGCCGGTAACGTTCTGGGCCATCACCGGCCAGGCCAACACGCTGGAGGCCACAGCCAAGACCAGCCTTGAAAGACTCCCCCACTTCATGACCATTCCTCCTTGCCCGGATTGCCGGACAAATCAAATGTACACCCTCCCGACCCCGCTTGTGCGAGCCCGCCGCAGTCACTCCTGAAACTTAAGCTCGCGGGTGGAGCGCTCCAGACCGGTGGGTACGGTAAGCGGATGATACAGCTCCGGCCGGCGGGCGAGAATCCATTTGCGTCCGGTGCTCCCGGGCAGCAGCGAGGCGTCCAGGTCCGCCGTCACCATGTCGTCGCCGGCCTTCCAGGTCTCGGCCAGGATCCGGCCGTAGGGGTCCAGGATCATCGAGTTGCCGGTCCGGATTTCGTCGTCATCCACTCCCACGCCGTTGCTGAAGGCCAGAAACAGACCGCTGTCGTGCGCCCGGCTGGGCAGCCAGCGCATCAGCCACCCCCGCCCCTTGGGGCCCAGGAACTCGCGCTCGATGGCCTCCGGGTCGCGCTCCCGGTTGTCCCACAGCGCCCGGTCGATCAGCCCCATCAGGTGCGGGTTCCTCGAGCGGCAGCCGCCGGTCTGATGCGGGGCGATCAGGATCTCGGCGCCCTGGAGCGCAGTGATGCGCACGTTCTCGATGAGGTTGCAGTCGTAACAAATCAGGATGCCCACGCGGCAGCCGTGCGGCGTGTCAAACACCGTGTACTCGTCTCCGCAGGTCAGATACGGGCTGACGAAGGCGTGCAGCTTGCGATGCCGTCGCGCCGTGCCGTCCGGCATGGCGAACACGTAGGCCTTGTACAGCTTGCCGTCCTGGCCGGCCTCGATCAGCCCGGCGCCGATGCTGACGCCGTGCCGACGCGCCAGCTCCAGCAGCGCCTGCGAGGAAGGCCCCTCGAAGACCGGCTCAGCCAGCGCCGCCAGCTCTTCACGGCTAAGCTTCCTCAGAAACCAGTAGCCGGTGATCGAGCACTCCGGAAAGACCACCATTTCGGCTCCGGCGCTCGCGGCGCGCTCCACGAAGTGCCGGATCTTGGCTAGGTTGGCCCGCTTGTCCCCGGCCACGTGCTCGAACTGTACCGCCGCCACTCGAATGTTGCGCATCGAGTCTATTCTCTCGCGGAGCAGGCCGTTGCGGAAGACCCCTCCGGAATGCCAAAATCATAGGGTTTGTTGGATTCCGGCAACACCCCCATGATCGAGGCCGTCGGCCTCAGCAAGTTCTTCGGCGAATTCGCCGCCATTCGCCAGGTCAGCTTCAGTGTGCCTCAGGGCCAGGTGGCGGCCTTCCTGGGGCCCAACGGAGCGGGCAAGTCCACGACGCTCAAGGTGCTGACCGGGTATCTGGCGCCCAGCGAAGGCACGGCACGCATCGGCGGCGTGGATGTCGAGGTCAACCGCCTGGCTGCCACCGAGCGGCTGGGCTACCTGCCCGAGAACGGCCCGCTTTATCCGGACATGACCCCCATCGAGCTGCTGTTGTTTTTTGGCGTGGCGCGGGGCTTGTCGGGCCAGCGATTGAGGGACCGCATCGACGCGGTGATCAGCCGCTGCGCTCTCGAATCGGTGGTCGAGAAGAGCATTCGCAAGCTCTCCAAAGGTTACCGCCAGCGGGTGGGCATGGCCCAGGTGCTGCTGCACGAGCCTGACGTGCTGATCATGGACGAGCCTACGG
>VFZS01000168.1 GCA_016871095.1 Acidobacteriota bacterium | reverse complement strand
GAGCACCTTGGCTTCGTGAGCGAAGACGTGGTCGAGGTAGGCGTCGCGTCGGAGGCAGGCGCGTTCGACGGTGCTGCTGAACTTCCTGAGGACCGGTCTCCAGAGCTTCGCGAAAAGCTGTGGTTTGGATTCCATATAGAGAATGCTAGCAGCATAGTCTATTTGATGCAACTAACTTTTTCTATTTCACTTTTCGGATTGACATGCGCCCACTTTGGCACGAAGGGAGCCTTTTTTAATCAACGAGTTACCAGGATGGACAGAAGGCATCCGGCCCCCCGGCGGGGTGCTCGGGGGGCCCGGGCGCTGCTGGGTGGCAGCAGGGGCGTATGTTCATGGCTATTCATTCGGCGGACGCCTGTTCGACCGCGCTAGACTGATCTCAGGAATGCCGACGATCAGCCGGTTCTTCGGAATCGTGATCCGGATGTACCACCGCGAGCACGCGCCGCCGCACTTCCACGTGATATACCAGGATCAGTGGGCCGCCGTTGCGATCGAGAGCCTGGCGATCATCGAGGGCCGACTCAGCCGGCGAGCGGCGGGTTTGGTACTGGATTGGGCTGAACTGCATCGCAACGAACTGATGGAGAACTGGCGGCTGGCCGAGGCCCACAAGCGGCTGAAGCCCATCCGCCCGTTGGAGTAGCGAGAATGTACCGCGTGAGGAAGGTCGAAGCGCTGGCCGGCTTCAGGCTGGCAGTGGAGTTCGAGGACGGCGTGTCAGGGGTCGTGGACCTCTCCGGGGAGTTGTTCGGCGAGATGTTCGAACCGCTCCGCGACGAGGCCTACTTCAGGCAGGTGGGCATCGACGAGTTCGGTGTCATCTGCTGGCCGAACGGCGCGGACCTCGCCCCCGACGCCCTGCATCAGGAATTGGCCGCCAAGGACCGCGCTCCGGCTGCGGTGTGAATTCCCTGGCCGCGCGTCAGAAGCTCCTCACCCCCAGGGCCACCACGTCGTCCACGCGCAGGGTCTCCTTGACCACGAACGGCTCGCCGTAGCGCGCGCCGATCAGGTTGCCGTAAAAGCGCGCCACCGCGGCCAGCCGCTCGCGGATCTCCTCCGGGGCCGGGAACAGATCGCTGGCCTCGCCCTGCCCGCCGTACTGGGATTCGTAGCTCAACAGCGCGGCCATGCGGCGCTCGAACTGGGCGGAGATGTCCACCACGAAGGACGGCGTGACGTTGGCGTACACCGACGAATACAGCACTTTGAAGGGGCGGTGCGGCTCGCTGGATTCGTCCATCTTGCGAATCCCGGCCAGAAAGCAGGCCTCGTAGCCGATCTCGGCGGCGCGGTAGTGATCGGGGTGGCGGCCTTCCCAATAGGGGAGGATGACCACGCGCGGCCGCAACCGCCGGATCTCGCTCATCAGGGTGAGGCGTGCGGCCAGCGTGTTGTCCAGGCGCGCGTCGGGAAGCTCGAGGTTGCCGCGCCAGCTCAGCAGCATGTGTTGCGCCGCGGCTTCCGCCTCCTGCCGCCGCAGGGCGGGGTCGCCGCGCGTGCCCATCTGCCCGGCGGTCAGGTCCAGCACACCGGTGCGGTAGCCCGTCTCCGCCATCTTGATGAGCGTGCCGCCGCAGGTCTGCTCGACGTCATCCGGGTGTGCGGCGACGGCCAGGATATCCAGAGCTTGGGGGTTCACCAGTGCAAGTCCCTCCTATGCCGGTACGGCGCTCTCGGGCGCAGCAGGTTCACCAGCAGGAGACCGGCCAGGAAGCCGCCCACATGAGCGAACCACGCCACGCCGCCCTGCGCGAGTTGGGAATGCGCCACCGATCCGATGCCGCTGAAGAACTGGATGACCAGCCAGTAAACCAGGATGACGGCGGCCGGCAGCTCGATGGTGGTCAGAAATACGAACACCGGCACGAGAGTCAGGATGCGCGAGCGCGGGAACTTCACCACGTAGGCGCCCATGATCCCGGCCACGGCCCCGCTGGCCCCGATAGTGGGGATGCGCGAATCGGCGTTCATCAGCACGTGGGTAAGCCCAGCGGCCAGGCCGCTGCCCAGGTATAGCGCCAGGTACTTGAAGCGGCCCAGGATGTCCTCGATGTTGTCCCCGAAGATCCACAAGAACCACATGTTGCCCAGCAGGTGCATCCAGCCGGCGTGCAGGAACATGGAGCTGAACAAGGCGGGGTACCATAACCGGTCAGGCACCACGCCGTAGACCGAGATGAAGTAGTTGCGGGAGTACGGATCCAGCGACAGCTCGTAGAAGAAGGCCACGACGTTGGCGGCGATCAGCAGCAGAGTGACCACCGGTTTGGAGTAGCTGGGTTGTGAATCCCGGAGCGGAATCATGCCGTCACTTCCGCGCGGCGCGCGCCTGGAAATCCGGATGGGAGCGCCGCTCGGCGCGTCCCATCAAGGCCCTGGCTTCGGCGGCGCCGCGGATCCCGCCGCGCGCGCCCAGCGCCGTGCAGTTCAACGCCGCCAGGGCGTTGGAGAAATCCAGCGCCTCGGCCAGGGGCATCTGCTGCAACACAGCATAGCAGAAGGCGCCGTGGAAGACGTCGCCGGCGCCGGTGGTGTCCACGCAGTTGACCACGAAGGCGGGCGAGTACCAGAAGCGGCCGTCAGCGCGGGCCAGCGCGCCGTGGGCCCCCAGGGTCATGGCGGCCACGCGCAGGTGGTACTCGTTCTGGATCATCTCCAGAGCGCGGAAGGGGTCGCGCTCGTTGGTCCACTGCTCGGGAAACTCGGAGCTGGCCACCAGGTAATCGACATAGGGGAGCACCTGGTCGAAGCCGTGGTAGACCGTGTCCACATCCACGCTTACCGGGATGCCGGCGCGGCGCGCCAGGCGCGCGGCGCGCTCCACCGCGGGCGTGTCATGGCCGTCGATGTGCACCAGGCGCGCGGAGCCGATCAGCTCCGGGGTGATCTCCGCGGGATCCAGGCGCAGCCCTTCCGGGCGCCGCCACAGCACCGTGCGCTCGCCGGTGGAGCGGTCCACCAGGATGTAGGCCGACTGGTTGGCGCAACCCGGCCGCACCTGGAGGTGGTCCAGGTTGATGCCCTCGCCGCGCAGGCTTTCCATTTGAATGCGCCCGCGCTCGTCGTCGCCTACCGTGCCCACGTACTTGACGCGCAGGCCCAGCCGTGCGCAGGTCACCATGGCGCTGGCGATCTGCCCGCCCGGGCTGAGGGTGTCTTCCTCGAAAGGCGCCTTGCCGGCGTAGGCCGGGAAGTGGGGCACCAGGATCAGGGTGTCGGTGGCGTTCAGGCCCACGCCGACAACGTCAAAGGGGGGAACTGGCATTGGCTTGGACGGGGCTCCTCAACGGGCTGGCGGCTTCCTGGTTATCGTGTAGACGAAAATGGTGTGAGTGCGGCGGGCCACCGTGACCTTCTCGACGCGGGCAGGCTCCCAGCCGCGAATGGCGAAGTCGTGGGACACTACCCGGGCCCCGGGCTTGAGCGTCTGTTCGAACTTGGGCTGAAGCCGCGTATTCAGGCTGGTCAGCAGATACAGCGTGACCACGTCGGCGCCGCTGACATCGGCCTCCAGCAGGTCGCCTTGGACGATGGTTATCCAGTTCTGCAACCCGCGCTTGCGCACCGTGTCCTGCGCCTGCTGCACCAATTCGGCGGACAACTCGACGCCCACGCCCTTGGCCTTGAATCGCTCCGCGGCGGTGATCAGGATGCGCCCGTCGCCGCAGCCCAGGTCATAGACCGTCTCACCGGGCTTGAGATCCGCCGCTTCCAGCATCCGTTCGACCACCGGCTGGGGCGAGGGCACATAGGGCGCCAGGCGCTCCGGCTCCATCCGCTGGGCCAGGGCGCCGGCGCCGAGCAGCAGTGACAACCATACCTTGCGCATCGCGGGCATTCCTCAGAAGCTGTCGCCCCCGGCCGTGCGCCGGGCTTGCTTGAAATTGACGATCCGTCCCACCATCTCGCTGACCGCCGTCCACAAGTCCCGCGGCCGGCTGATGGTGAACTCGTAGCCCCGGAAGAACCTCACCGCGCGGCCGATGGCGTCCCGCCAGGGATTGGTCTGAGGCTGCAAGTTGTAGTTCATGTAGAATACCGGGTACTCGACTTCCCCGGTCTCCTTCAGCGACTCCACCGGGATGTTCTGCTCCAGCATGGCCTTGGGGCCGGCGAAGATCAACGCATCCGGCGAGCTGGCCTCCGTCATCTCCCGCTGGATCAGCCCGGTTAGGAACTCGGTCTCGCTGTGCTTCTGCGCCAGCAGCTTCACATCCACGGTGCCCAGCTTGAGCGAACTCAGCGCCTCTCCCAGGGCCGGGAAGCTGATGCGGTCGGCGTTGTCCTGGCGGTACAGGATGCGCTGCTCCTGAAGATTGAAAGCCACCACCGAGAAGCGCCCGAAGCGGGGCTCCCGGGAGATGCTCCGCAGGATGGACACCAGCGCGGTGGCGTCCTGCGGCAGCAAGGTCGAGGCGTGCGCGTTCTGGGGTGCGAAGTTGACCAGGATCTTGACGCTGAGCGCTTCGTCCGCCGCCCGGGCCACCGGCGGCTCCTCCGTGAACAGCTCTGTGTCCGAGGCCTGCACTTCGCCGGGCGCCAGCGCCACGGCCATCTGCTTGTCCCGCGCGCTGAGCACCGCCTCGGCGTCCCAGTTAAAGGCGCACACCCGCTCGGCCCGGTCGCGCATCAGCCAGTCGATGCGGTAGCGCCCCTCGCCCAGGTCAAAGGACCCGTGCAGGTAGGCGTCGCCCCGGGCCTCGGCTTCGATGGCCGGAACCTTGACCCGCTGCACGAAGTAGTGGGAAACCTCCTTCTGCTCCTCCGGAGTCACCCGGAAGATCATGGTGAGCAAGTTCTCCGTCCCAGCCAGTTCCCGCAGCGGCACGCTGATTTCGTAGCCCGCGTGGAAGCGCAGATCAAACCCCAGGACCGGCTTGGCGGGAGTCACCGTACAAGGCAGGTCCTTGCGGGGCTCCTGCATCTCAAGCACGGCCAGATCGGTCCCCAGGATGCGCACCGCCCCCCCGGGTCCGGCCCCAACGATCGGCGACTGTGCGAGCAGTGCCCCGCCGGGACTCAGGCTGGCCAGCCACAGTCCCACGACACTGCCGCGATGCTTCCAGCCGGCCGCCATCGTGTCTCCGAGTCCCCTTCCGACGCCGTTACCCTACCATTCTAACGCGAGCGCGCAAGCCCACCCACGCCCGGCGCCTGCGAGCCCGCTCCATCCGCTGCCGTCCCAACCACTTGCCGCCCTGGCGCCATCCGGCCCGTTTGGTGAACGCTTCTCCGCCGCTTGTGCTACAGTGCAGAATTGCTATGGCATCCCGAAGCGTCAACAAAGTCATCCTCATCGGCAACCTGGGCAGGGACGCCGAAACTAAGTTTACCTCCGGCGGGGCGGCCAAGACCACCTTCTCGGTGGCCACGGGCTGGCGCTCCAAGGATCCCCAGACAGGGGAATGGCGGGACGAGACCGAGTGGCACAACGTGGTCCTGTGGCGCCAGGAAAACCTGGCCAACTTCCTGACCAAGGGAAAGCAGGTCTACGTGGAGGGCCGCCTTCAGACCCGCAACTACGAAGACAAGGACGGCAAGAAGGTCTACTTCACGGAAGTGGTGGCCCAGGAGGTGGTCCTGCTAGGCAGCCGTGGGGCCGAGAGCGCCGACCGTGGCGAGGAGGCCCACGCGCCGACGGCGCCGCGTGCCCGTCCGCAGCCTGCCGCACCGCCCGACGAGCCGTTCTCGCAGGCGGTCAGCGACGACGACGTGCCCTTCTGAGCGGCTGACCGCCCCGGTCATCCCAGTCCCCTGACCGCTTGGTTCGTTTCCTGGCGGCATGGCCAGAGTGCGGCGGGCTGGCCCTCATGGGCAGTCGCGAACGAAACATGTCGGCTGGTCACGGGACCAGCCGCGCCAGGGCGTCCTCGAGTTGGTCCTGGGCGTGTCTCTGGCGCAGCCGTGAGGTTACTTCAACGCCCTGCCGGTAGACTTGGCGCGCCTCTTCCGCCCGCCCCAGCCGCTCCAGGAGCTGTCCCGTCTGGAAGTAGGCTACCGAGTAGTCGGGGTCCAGCGACAAGACCTGCCTGAACTCCGCCAGCGCTTCCTCGAGCTGCCCGCCCCCAGCCAGCTCCATGGCCAGCGCGTAGTGCGCGAACACATCCCGCGGATGGGCCGCGGCGAGGCTGCGCAGGGTCTCCAGACGGTCTCCCATGCGGCCACTATGCTACCATACCAGCGATGGCGTGCCCCTTTTTCTACCCCGTGGAGCGGTTTCAGGAAGGCGAGTGGGCCACCCCACCGCGTCTGCCGCTGGGTGATCCCTACCACGGCATGTGCCTGGTCAACCCCACCCGCGAGCGGCGGCCGGAGCTGGAGGTCGAGCGGCACTACTGCAACCTGGGATACGCGCGCGGCAAGTGCCCGCACTTCCCCGCGGCCGCGGAGGCCGACTCCGTGCGCATGATGGTGGCCGCCGACACTGAGAGTGTCCTCCGGCTCGAGTACGTGATCGAGCGGGACCACACCGCGCTCAAACACGGTTCGCTGGAGTGCTCCCTCAATCAGGACCGGTGGGTGGTGGGCCACTCCAACGATCTGTTGCGCCGCCAGGCGCAGGCCTACCTGGAGAGCTACCTCCGGCGCAAGCGGGAGCCGCAGCTCCGGGCCCGCCATCCGCATCGTCGTTGAGCCGGACCATGGGCGCGCCGAGGGTCATTCCAGGTTCTTCCCCCTGCGGTCCCCAGCCCGAGCAAACCCTGCCCCCGCGGCCCGTGCGTGAGTCCGTCTCGGAGTATTCCGAGCTGGCTCTGCCCAACGACGCCAACACCTTCGGCTTTCTGCTGGGGGGCAAGGTGATGCACCTGGTGGACCTGGCCGCGGCCATGGCCGCCATGCGGCACGCGCGCCGCCCGGTGGTCACCGCCTCGGTGGATCACATGAGCTTCCTGCACCCCATCCACATCGGGCAGCTCGTGATCGTGCGCTCCTCGGTGAACCGGGTGTTTCGCACTTCCATGGAAGTCGGCGTCAAGGTGTTCGTCGAGGACCTGCTCACCGGCGAGCGCAAGCACACCTCCTCGGCCTATCTCACTTTCGTGGCCATTGATGAGCGGGGCTGCCCGGTGGCGGTGCCGCAGGTAAACCCGGAAACTGAGGAAGAACAGCGCCGCTACGAGGATGCCGGCCGCCGCCGGGCCGGACGCCTGGAACTCAAGTCGCGCCAGCGCCCCTGAGGCGGGACCGCGCTCAGCCCTCGGCCTTGTACATGTACTTGATGGAGGGCTTGAACAGCAGCAGATTGGGGCCGTTGTCCCGGTGGATCTTCAGGCTCCCACGGTCATACCACTCGATGGTTCCCTCGATGGTCTCGCCGTCATGGAGCACGATCACCATGGGCGTGCGGGACTGCATCTGCTTGACGTAGTAAAAGTTCTCCGCGCTGGTCTGCTCCGGCGGGATGCTCTTCTTGTTCTTGGACGGGTGCTGGTGGTCGTTGTTACGCCGCTGGGGATTGCCGTGCTCCTTAGGCTCGGCCAGGGGCGGGCGGAACAGTCTGCGGTTAGCGGCCTCCATCATGGCGCTCCTTCGCTCGCGAGTATTGCGGTGCACTCTCTCGTACGGCTCACCTGCCGGAGCCTGCTGGCAAGAGGGAACTTCGTCTACGACTATGGATATCATATCGGACGGCGGGCCGCAACCGGAGGCGCAACTGGAGCGCGCTCACAGGAATATGGCGCCCTCGAGGTAGCGCACGGCCCTGCCGGCAATGGTCACGCGCTCGCCGCGGTGCTCGCAACACAGCTCTCCGCCGCGCGCCGACACCTGCCGCGCGTGCAGCCGGGTCTTGCCCAGCCGCCTTGCCCAGTAGGGAACCAAGGTGCAGTGCGCCGAGCCGGTCACCGGGTCCTCGGCGATGCCCCCGGCCGGGGCGAAGAACCGCGAGACGAAATCAGCCTCCCGGCCCGGCGCGGTGACGATCACGGCGAAGTGTCCCACCCGGGCCAGCGCGTTCATGTTGGGCCGCAGCCCGCGCACCTGCTCCTCGGTTTCGTACAGCGCCATGTAGTCCCGCGATTCCCATAGCTCGACCGGGGCGGCGCCCAGCGCCTCCGCCAGGGCCGGATTCATGGCGCAGCGCGCCGGCTCACGCGACGGGAAATCCATCACCAGCAGATCGTCCTCCCGCCGCACCACCAACTGCCCGCTGCGCGTCTGGAAGCGCACCTCGCTCCGCTCCGGCTCCAGGTACTGGAACACCACGAACGCCGAGGCCAGCGTGGCGTGCCCGCACAAGTCCACCTCCACCTCGGGCGTGAACCAGCGCAGGTCGTAGCCCTCGCCGCGGCGCACCAAGAAAGCGGTTTCCGAGAGGTTGTTCTCGGCTCCGATGGCCTGCATCACCTCGTCGCTCAGCCACTCCTCCAGCGGGCACACCGCCGCCGGGTTGCCCGCGAACAACCGCCCGGCAAAGGCATCGATCTGGTATAGGGGGATCCGCCTCATCCTGCCAGTGTAACCGGACCGGCGGCGCCAAGCCTGCCCGTGGCCGCGACCGCTCAGGAGGCCAGCGCGGCCTGAAGCAGGGCCCGGGCGTAGGCCACGTTGTAGGTCAACCCGGTGTACGCCCCGCCGCCCGGGTAGCCCCGGCCTTTAGCCAGCTCGCGATCGGCGTCCAGCGCCCGGGGGTGCTCCGGGTAAATTACCCCGGCGTACTTCTGCCGCACCAGCTCCTTCATCACGCCGAACATGTCCACCTCGCCCTCGTCCGGGAACACCTCCGCGTATTTTTCGTACGGCTTGCGCACCACCACGTTGCGGAAGTGCATGTGGTTGATGCGTTTTCGCTGCGCGAAGTAGCGGCACACCTGCACCGGGTCTTCGCCCATCTCCCGCGTCACCCCGCAGTCGAAGGTGATTCCGTTGGCTGGGCTGGGGACGATCTCGATCAGGCGCTTCCAGCCCGCCACCGTCCCCATGATCTGCCCCGACCCGCGGCTGAGCGGCGCCGGAGGATCATTGGGATGCAGCGCCAGCCGGACCCCCGACTCGACCGCCACCGGGACCACCGCCTTGAGGAAGTAGGTGATGTTGCTCCACATCTGCTCCAGGCTGTGGGCGCCCACCTGCGGCAGCGGCGGCAGATCCTTCATCCGGTCATAATCGAAGGCGGTCCACCCCGCGCCGCCGCGGCCGAGTTCCTCGTAGTAGCCCTCCATGGCGCGGTGCGCGTAGAAGTTGTATTCGATGACCGGCAGCCCGGCCCGACCCGCCGCGCGGATGGACTGGCAGACTTTGTCGATCTCCTCGTCGCGGCCCGGCCGGCCGTACAGCGTATTGGTGAAGCCTCCGATCATCAGGTTGTACAGGGTGAGCCCGCCGGCTTTGAAGGCCTCG
>VFZS01000167.1 GCA_016871095.1 Acidobacteriota bacterium | reverse complement strand
ACTTCCTTCCTTTGGGACTCCACTGCTGATTCTTGATCTGGCTCTCGCCATCTCTGCCATCCAGGGCGGCCTGCAACTTCTGATGCGGAGGAGTCTGCCGTCCCGGGGCGGTGTGTGCAGGCTGGCGGTCAGTATTCAGCAGGCAGAAGGTTGCAGGCCCAGTCTCTTGAGAGGGTCATGCAGCATAAGGTGTGTGAGGTTGTGGGGGGAGCCAGGGAGGCTTGGCGAGTCGCAGATTCTGCGGCCCGTGGGGACGGGCTGATGGGAATGAGCCATGAACGCGCCGTTGCTTGTCAATGAAGGCCAGCGCCTGGAAGCTTTGCGGCGCTATGAGGTTCTGGACACCGCGCCAGAACCGGCCTTGGAACGCATCACCCGGGAGGCGGCCCAGGTTTTTGGGGTGCCGATCTGTCTGGTATCGCTGGTGGATGGAAACCGCACCTGGTTCAAGTCCCGTTATGGTTGGGGCCTGCCGGAGATCGAGCGGGAGGTGTCCTTTTGCGCCCACGCAATCCTTTCCGAGGATGTGATGGTGGTGCCGGACGCGCGCCAGGATGCCCGCTTCGCCGAGAACCCGCTGGTGACGGGAGATCCGGGGATTCGGTTCTATGCCGGAGCACCCTTGCGAACCCCGGGGGGGGTTAACCTGGGCACTCTGTGCATCCTGGACACCACGGCCCAACCCGGACTGAGCCGGGAGGAGGCCGCCCTGCTGAAAAGCCTGGCGGGGGTGGTGGTGAGTGAGTTCGAGGTGCAGCTCCTGCTGCGCCTCAGGCGCAAGGCCGAGCGGGTGGGGCGAGAGACCGCGGGACTCCTGGCCGCGGCGTTCGGATCGGCCCCGTGGGGGATGACGATCACAGACCCGCAGGGGCGTTTGGTGAAGGTGAACGAGGCGTATTGCCAGCTTCTGGGGTGCGCGGAGGAGGAGTTAATCGGGCAACCCTTCCTGGCCACGCTGTCGCCCGAGAGTCGCGAGCTTGCGGAAGGCAGCGGGGCGCTGGCGGTGGAAGCGCAGTGCGAGGGCCCCCGGGAATGGCGCATCCAACGCCGGGACACCAGTCTGGTGGATGTGCGGGCGGCCAGTGCGCCGCTGGTCTGCGGAGAGGGGTCCCGGTTCTGGGTCACCGTGCTCAGCGACATCACGGCCGACAAACAGCTCAAGGAATACCTTCGCTGGATGGAAAAGACGGAGGCCCTGCGGGGCCTGGCGGGCCATGTGGCGGACGGTTTCGGCAGCCTGCTGACGATCATCACCGGATTCAGCCACTTGATCAAGAACAGCGTGGAACCGGAGCACCCCTTGTCCGGGTATGCGAACGAGATCTTAAAGGCCACCGAGCGGGGTGCTGTGCTGACGGGCCAGTTTCTGATGTTCAGCGGCCGCCCGGTCGGGGCGCCCCAAATCCTAAATTTGAATTCGGTGATCACCCGCTTAGAGGACCCGTTACGTCAGGTCGTCGGCCCGGAGATCGAGCTGGTGACCGGACTGGAACCGGATCTTCGCCAGGTCAGTGCGTACCCGCCTCACCTGGTGCAACTGATCATGAATCTGGTGGTCAACGCGCGTGCCGCCATGCCCGCTGGGGGCAAGATCATCCTGGACACCTTCAACATCGAGTTAGGGGAGGACTTCGTCCGCACGCATCCCAATGTCCAGCCGGGCACCTATGTATTACTGAGCATTCAGGACACTGGCGAAGGGATGGATAGCGAGACCCGGCAGCACCTGTTTGAGCCCTTCTTCACCACCAAGGGAGCGGGGGGAGGGATCGGGCTGGCCACGGTATACGGGATCGTGAAACAGTGCGGCGGGCTGATCTCGGTGTGGAGTAAGCGGGGAGAAGGCACCACGGTGGACGTCTTTCTGCCGGCCTTGCCGGAGAGGGCGGAACCTGGCAAGTTCGAGGAGCCAGACCAGGCTGCAAGCAGCAAAGCCCTTGACTTGGTGGATGGTGACCAGGCAGCTCGCAAGGCGGACGGGCACACATTGGAAGGAGAGGGGTGTGAGTTGCCAGAGCATAGACTGGCCGAGGTCGCAGGTTCGGCTCATCGCCCCCGGCTCATTCCCGCGATTCTATCCGGCGCGGTGTTGGTTCTGACGCTTGCAGCTCTTATGGGCACACTTGGCGACGCTCTGAAGCCGCAACCGGCGATGGAGACTCCCGGCGGAGCAAAAGCTGGTGCTTCGAGCGCTTCCGCGCTCGGGTTGACAGCCCGTTTCGAAGGAGCTCAGCTCCTCCTGAGCTGGGATTGGCAAGCCGAGCCAATCAAGACTGCCGACCGGGCCATCCTCTCCATCACGGATGGAGGCCGTACGGAGGACGTCGAGCTCGACCCAGTGGTGCTGCGGACCAAGAAGCTGGTCTATTCTCCGGTGACGAATGACGTCAGTTTTCGACTTCAGGTGGCTAACTTCAAGCGCCATATGACAACCAGCGAGTACGTGCGAGTTTTGACCAGGCGGCCAAACCGGCCGGCTGTCCCGGCCCAGGACGACCCATCAAGGCCGGCACAATCCGTGTCACCGTGATTGGTTTCGAACCCGGAATCCTGCCATCGGGTTGCACAGCGAGCTGAGCCGCTCCGGCGCCGCACACAGTGGATCCCCTCGATAGCGCGACGGTCGCAGTGAGGCTCTCAAAATCCGGGCGATGGAGGGTGCGTCCTGACGACAAAGACGCTCCCCAACTCCAATTCCAAGCGCTTCGCCAGCTTCCCGGCCGCATCTTGAGTGGGTTCGCACCCCACCAGGACTCGCCACAACGCAGGAGTCACGTCCCGAGACTCTAGCTGGGCCGGCTCGTACTCGCGCTGCATTTGCTCTCTCAGACGCTGCGCATTGGCGTGCTCGCGGAAAGCCCCCACTTGTACTGCAAAACAGCTCGGAGAGCTGCTGCTGCCGGCACTTGAACTGGCTTGCCGGCTCCCCTCCGTCGTGGGTGATGGCCTCGGCCGGGTGGAGCCAATTGGCCGCACGCGGACACCCAGTGGTGCGGCCCCGACCTCTTTGCCCTGCGCATCAGTGACCAGGATTCTGACACGCCGATTCATGAGCCGGCCTTCTCTGGTTGCGTTGCTCGCCAATGGCTCCAGCTTTCCTCTCCCAAAGGTCTCAATCTGCCCCGGGCGCGCGCCGTTCTTCGTCAAAAAAGCCTTCACCGTCTCAGCGCGAGCCCTGGACAGTGCGTCGTTGAAGCTGTCGGGCCCGACCGAGTCGGTGTAGCCGTAGAGCTTGGCTGTGTAACCGGGATTCTGCCCCAGCAGCTCAGCCAGGCGAAGGAGGCTGGGGTAGCCGTCGGAAAGGGTGAGGGAGCTGAATGCGAAATTGATCTCCTCCCAGTCGTTCCTGGAGGCCGTTGTGGTGAGGCCCTGCGCAACCAGCCACGTCGCGAAGCCAAGCGAAGCCAACGACAACTGAATGAACCTTGGACAGACCATTGATGCTCCTCCACCGCCATGCACCGGGCGACCTTCTCGGGCAATCCCCAACCTCCAAATCCATCATCGGATCTCCCTGCGCGCGAAGGCCACGTGCGCCGGCTCCATGAGAACCGCCGCTGGTGGGCGCCCAGGATTTCGAGGTTGGCTGGATCTCCGTCAAGGGCTTCTGGGTAGCTTCGAGTATACACCAGCCGGCCTCCTTGCCGACCGTGGCTAGGTGTGGTGAGGCGAAGGCCCGCCGGGAATGCCGCGGAATGGGCGGCAGCGGGGCGGATGTGTGCGGCAGCTAGCCCTTGTTGGTCACTCGCTCACGGTGGGCGGCGGGTTCGCTCGGTGCGAACCAGCGCTCACTGGACACCTGCCCGGAAGCGTTCAACTCACCCAGGTAGCACGGCTTTCGCTGACGCGGCCCGTCGGGCATCCGCACCGTCTCCACCAACCACCAGTAGGTATGGGGCTTCCCATCCTTGGTCCGCCGGCGGGGGCGCAGAAACATTCTGCGTTGATATTGTCATGGCTTCCCCGAACCTTCAAGAGGGCAGGTCTGCACTACATCGGGTTTCGGAAGACCCCCTGTTGCAGGCAAAGCACTTCTACATCCGACAGCGCCGAAAAAAGTCAGAATCCCCCGCGCCGTGACGAACTTGGGCTAATGCTCGGTCAGGGGGTTGGCTTCAAGGCCATTCAGGAGATACTCGGTCACACCGACACCCGCACCACGATGAACCTCTATGCACACCTGTTCCCGGACGCCAAGCGGGAGGCAGCCGAGCGTATGGATACGATCCTGAACCCGGTGGTTACGGTGCCCGATTCTAGGAAGGCACATTGGGGAGCCAAGTTCTTTGTTTTGTTGGAGCTGGCGGAGGGATTTGAACCCCCGACCCTCTGATTACAAATCAGATGCTCTGCCAACTGAGCTACGCCAGCCGGATGAAATCCCACTATACCCAAAAAGCCCACCTGCCGCCGGAGCGGGACCAGCCCGCCGGCAGGTTCAAGGTCTGGAGCGGGAGACGGGAATCGAACCCGCGACCAACAGCTTGGAAGGCTGTGACTCTACCACTGAGTTACTCCCGCCCGTCAGCGGCCCAAGCGGCGTCGATGGCGGCGCCGGCACTCACCGTCATTCTACGAGATCCGGCCGCGCGGGTCAACGCCGTCTCAGCGGGTAACGGCTGCGGCGGCAACCGGGTTGACAAGCAGGTCCGGCTCCGCTAAGATTTCTGAAGTGCTGATCTATCAATGACTTGTGTGCGCGGACCCCGGCGCCTGCCCACGCTGTGAGCCGCCCCGGAGGAGGTTTCACTAGATCGGCCAGTTCGGAGACTTGGCCATGGCCAGCGACCAGCATGACATCCCGGCTTTGCCGGCCCGCGGAGGAGCGGAGGAAAGCTACGAAGACCTCCTCGAGGACTACAGTCATTTTGCGCCGCCGGCCGAAGGTGAGATTCTCCAGGGCCGCGTACTGGAGGTAACCGACAAGGAAGCCATCGTCGATTTCGGCTACAAGTCCGAAGGCTTGGTTCCCATCGAGCAGTTCCGCCAGCCGGACGGGCAGGTGCTGGTGCACGTCGGCGACGCCATCGATGTCATGGTGGACCGGCGCGGGCCCGAGCCCGAAGGTTACATTCTGCTGTCCCACGAGAAGGCCGCCCGGCTGCGCGCCTGGAACAATCTGGAGAAGGCCTACCGCGAACAGTTGCTGGTGTCGGGGCGCGTGCTGGGCCGCATCAAGGGTGGCCTGGCGGTGGACGTGGGGGTGCGCGCCTTCATGCCCAGCTCGCAGGTGGATGTGCGTCCCATTCACAACCTCGACGCCTACGTGGGCCAGGACATCCCGGTCAAGATCGTCAAGCTGAACCGGCGGCGCGGCAACGTGGTGGTGTCGCGCAAATCCGCCATCGAAGAGGAGCAGACCGCGCGCAAGACCGCCACCATGGACCAGTTGCACGAAGGCTCGGTGGTGACCGGCGCGGTGAAGAACCTAACCGAATACGGCGCCTTCGTGGATCTGGGCGGCATCGACGGCCTGCTGCACGTCAGCGATCTGTCCTGGGGGCGGGTCAATCATCCCTCCGAAGTGGTCAACGTGGGCGACGAGATCACGGTGAAGGTGGTGAAGTTCGACCGGGAGCGCGGGCGGATCTCGTTAAGCCTGCGGGAACTGGCGCCGGATCCCTGGGAGAGCGCCTCCGAGCGTTATCCGCCTCACACCCGGGTGGTGGGCCGGGTGGTCAGCGTGACCGACTACGGGGCGTTCGTGGAGCTGGAGCCCGGGGTGGAGGGCCTGATCCACATCTCCGAAATGACCTGGTCGCGGCGCATGAAGCATCCCTCCAAGCTCGTCAAGCCGGGAGACCAGGTGGAGGCAGTGGTGCTGGCGGTATCCAACCGGGAGCGGCGTATCTCGCTGGGCATCAAGCAGCTCGAGCCGGACCCCTGGACCACGGTGGAATCGCGTTATAGCGTGGGCTCAGTGGTGGAGGGCCGGGTTCGCAAGCTCACCGACTTCGGAGCGTTCATCGAGATCGAGGAAGGCATCGACGGGCTGGTCCACGTCTCGGACCTGTCCTGGACCAAGCACGTCAAGCACCCCTCGGAAGCGCTCAAGAAGGGCCAACTGGTGCAGGCCGTGGTGCTGCACATCAGCTCGGCCAACCGCCGCATGTCGCTGGGCGTCAAGCAGCTCCAGCCGGACGCCTGGGAGGTGTTCTTCCGCTCCCACCAGGTGGGCGACGTGGTGCGCGGCAAGGTGTGCCGGGCCGCCAACTTTGGGGTGTTCGTGGAACTGGCCGAGGGTGTGGAGGGTCTCTGCCATAACTCCGAGATCCCCGGCGCCACCCAGCGGCGCGGCAATGAGCCCGCCCTGGAGATTGGCCGCGACTACGACTTCAAGATCATCCGGCTGGCTGAGGCGGAGAAGAAGATCGGCCTGAGCATCCGTGCTCTGGGCGACGATGAGGAGCGCAGCCGCCTGGAGGAATACCAGCGCCGCGCGGCGGCGGCCACGCTGACGCTGGAGGAAGCCATGCATTTGAAGGGACAAGGTTGAGCCCGGCCGCACAGGGTCCGTCCCTGGCCGCCAAGCCGAGACAAGGAGAGTTGAATTCATGACCAAGGCGGAACTTATCGAAGAGGTCTCGCGGGTCGTCGAGATGAGCCGCAAGGACTCCGAAGTGATCGTCGAAACCATTTTCGGGAGCGTCGTACGGGCGCTGCATACGGGCGAGAAAGTGGAGATCCGGGGTTTCGGCAGCTTTCGGACCCGCCAGCGCCAGCCTCGCATCGGACGCAACCCCAAGACCGGCGCGCGGGTGGACGTGCCCGCCAAGCGCATCCCCTTCTTCAAGCCCAGCAAGGAGCTCAAGGACCTGGTCAACGGTCCCGGGGAGGGCGCCGGCCCAGCCCCGCTGGCCACTCTGTAAGCCGGATGTCCGGAATGGATTACCTCTGGACTCCCTGGCGGTTTCAGTATGTCTCGGCGGCACCCGCCGCCGAATGCCTTTTCTGCGTCAAGGCGGCCGCCCGGCAGGACGACGAGCACCTGGTGGTGCACCGCGCGGCGCACAGCTTCGTGCTGTTGAACCTTTATCCGTACACTTCCGGGCACCTGATGGTGGCGCCCTACGCGCACGTGGCCACTTTGGAGGAGGCCGCTGAAGAGGCGCTCGCGGAGATGATGCATCTGGCCCGGCAGGCCGAAAAGCACCTGCGCGTCCTATATCGGCCGCGCGGGCTCAACGTGGGCTTCAACATCGGGGAGTGCGCCGGCGCCGGCGTCGCGGACCATCTGCACATGCACGTGCTTCCGCGCTGGCCCGGAGACACCAGCTTCGTCACGACCATCGGCGAGACCCGCATCGTGCCCGAAGATCTCGCCGTGACCTATGAAAAACTCTCGCGGGCCTTCCGCGGGAGCTGAGAGGGTTATGTGAACATGAGCAGCCCGTCAGCGCCGCAACCGGATCGGTCACCGGCTCAAGTAGTTCAGGACCTGGAGCGCGAGCACCTGTTAGCCAACTACGCCCGTCATCCGCTGGTACTTCACCGCGGCAAGGGCTGCTATGTCTGGGACGTCAACGGCAAGCGTTACCTGGACCTCATCGCGGGCATCGGCGTGAACGCGCTGGGCCACGCGCACCCGCGGATCCTGAGAGTGCTGCGCGAGCAGGCCGGCCTGCTGGTGCACTGCTCCAATCTCTACTACCACGAGTACCAGGGCCGGCTGGCCCAACGCCTGGCTGAGATCACCGGCTTGCAGCGCGCCTTCTTCGCCAACTCCGGCGCCGAGGCCATGGAAGCCGCCCTGAAGATGATCCGCTCCCACGGGCGCAAGATCAGCCCGGAGAAGCTTGAGATTCTCTCGCTGGAGAACTCCTTCCACGGCCGCACCCTGGGCGCGCTATCCATCACCGGCCAGGAGAAATACCGGCGGGACTTTGAGCCGCTGCTCCCGGGAGTGCGTTTCCTGCCGGTCAACGATGTGGCCGCGCTGGAGGGCGCCGTCAGTGAGCGCACCGCCGGCATAGTCCTCGAGTGGGTCCAGGGCGAGGGCGGCGTCTATCCGCTGGACGTGGCCTACGCCCGGCGGGCCCGCGAGCTGGCCGACCAGCACAACGCCCTGCTAGTGTTCGACGAGATTCAGTGCGGGGTGGGCCGCCCGGGCCGCTACTTCGCCTATCAGTTGGACGAGCCGCCGGTGCAGCCCGACATCGTGGCCATGGCCAAGCCGCTGGCCTGCGGGCTGCCGCTGGGCGCGGTGGTGATCAATGACAAAGCCGCCTCCGCCATCGGGGAGGGAATGCACGGCACCACTTTCGGCGGCGGCCCGCTGGTGTGCCGCGTGGCCCTGGAATTCCTGGACATCCTCGAGGGTTTGCTGCCCGACATCTTCCGCCTGGGCAGCGATTTTCGCGTGCAGCTCGGGGAGCTGGCGCGCCATTACGGCTTCATCAAGGAGGCGCGCGGCTACGGGCTGATGATCGGCCTGGAGCTGGATCTGCCCGGCAAGCCCATCGTGGCGGAGGCCATGGCCGAGGGCCTGCTCATCAACTGCACCCACGAGACGGTGTTGCGCTTCCTGCCGCCTTACGTCATCACGGAACAGGAGATCGACCGGGCGGTCAGGATCCTGACCAAGATCTTCAAGAAGGTCAAGCACCCGCTGCCGGCGGAGGCCACATCCGCAGCGTGAGGCGCCGGCGCTGCCTGGCCCGTCCGCGGCGGCGCCTTCGTGAGGCCCCTGCGGAGCTTCAGCAGGGGCGGCGAAGCGGTTGCTTGTACGCCCATGCCCAAAAGCCGAGGGCGACGAAGAACAACAGGGCGATTCCTCCCAAGTCCTTGACCGCCAACGGGGCGCTGCTCGCCTTGTGCACCGCCGATCGATACTTGCCGGCGGCGTCTGCACCGAGGGCCCGATGTAGCGCGGCGTCAAGAGTGAAGGTGTACAAGAACTCACGGCCGCCCAGCCCAGTCCTGATCTGGTCTGCGACTTCGGGGGGCATGCCGGAATTCCTGAGGGCCTCAAGGGATGCCTCGGTTACCACGTACTTGCCGCTGAATGCGGGCATGGCAGCGAAGATCATCGCGACGATCCCGAGGAGGCAAAGGACGAGATTCACCACAGGGTTCATGGATGACCTCCATTTCGACGGTGGCGCAATCTCAGTTATAGCCCGAAAAGGGGTCAGCCTGAAGCGTCCCCGCTTTCACAGCAGGTCGTCCCGCTGGCGCTGCTCGAGGAGCTTGACCAGGTCGCCGACCTGCTGGGCGCGGGCGCGGTCGGCCACCAGCAGGGCGTCGGGGGTGTCCACCACGATCAGGTTCTCGACCCCCAGCAGGGCCACCAGCTTGCCCTGCGCATCGACGTAGTTGCCCCGGCTGTCCACCACCAGCCGCTGGGCG
>VFZS01000166.1 GCA_016871095.1 Acidobacteriota bacterium | reverse complement strand
CCAGCGGGAAGACGAAGCCCTCGGGATCGGCGGCGCGCCGGGCCAGCGTGGTGAGGTAGGGCCCCAGGAACAGCGTCACCACGGTGCTCGAGAAGGCGGAATTGGCGAAGTCGTAGATGTACCAGCCGAACTGCTCGCGGCGCCGCGCCGTCGCGCCGCTCATGCGCTCAGGCCCTCCCGCTGGCCTGGGCGATGGCCTGCTCGGCCATGCGGCGCAGGCGGACGTAGTCCTTCTTGCCGGTGCCGAGCAAGGGCAGTTCCTCGACGTGCACGATGCGGCGGGGAATGGCCAGCTCCGGAGCGCCCAGCTCGCGGGCGGCCTCGAGCAGGCGCTCGCGGCGCAGGCGGGCGTCCTCGGTGAACAGCAGGATGCTCTCGCCGCGCCCGGCCTCGCGCACGGCGGTGGCGGCGTGCTGGCAGTCCGGCGAAGCCTCGGCGGCGATGCGCTCGACCAGTTCGAGCGAGACCATTTCTCCGGCCACCTTGGCGAAGCGCTTCATGCGGCCCACGATGTGGAGGAAGCCGTCTTCGTCCATGGCCGCCACGTCGCCGGTGTTGTACCAGCCCTCGCCGAAGACCGAGCTGACCGGCTCGACCTCGCCGGGACGATTCTCCCGCAGATAGCCCGACATGACGTTAGCGCCGCGCACGTGCAGCACACCGGCGTTGGCCAGCCCCTCGACCGGCTCGAAGCGGCACTCGATGCCGGGCACCGGCTCGCCCACCGAGCCGGCCTTGGCCGCCGCCGGCGTATTGACCGAAATCACCGGCGCGGTCTCGGTCACCCCGTAGCCTTCCAGGACGCGTATGCCGAACTTGTCCAGGTAGAGCTGGCGGACCTCGGGGGCGAGTTTCTCGGCCCCGGCCACCACCAGGCGCAGGCTGCGGAAATCATAAGGGTGCGCGCAGCGGGCGTAGTTGCCCAGGAACGTGCTGGAGCCGAACAGAGTGGTGCAGTCGAAGTCGTAGATCCGCTCCGGGATGATGCGGTAATGCAGCGGCGAGGGGTACAGGCAGATCCACGCGCCGGTCATCAGCGGCAGGAACACGCCCACCGTGAGTCCGAAGGAGTGGAACAGGGGCAGGGCGCTCAGGAAACGGTCTTTGGAAGAGAACTCGATGACCGCGCGGCACTGGGCCACGTTGGCCAGGAAGGCCCGGTGAGTCAGCACCACGCCCTTGGGCCGGCCCTCCGAGCCGGAGGTGAACAGGACCACCGCCGGATCCTCGGGCGCGCAAGGCGAAGTGGCGCGGCGCGGGAACCACAGCGCCCAGAGCATCAGCCAGAGCTTGTCGAGGAGACCGAAGCACGCGCGCAGATCCTCCAGATAGACCACCCGCACGCCCTCCAGCTTCTCGACGACCCCCTCCAGCCGCGCCCGTTCCACGAAGGCGCGGGCGGTCACTACCAGGCGCACGCCGGCCACGCGGCAGGCGCTCTGGAGGCCCTCCGTGCCGGCGGTGTAGTTGAGCATGGCGGGCACGCGGCGGAAGGCGAACATGCCGTACAGCAGCGCCACCGTGGTGTTGATGTTGGGCATCAGCACGCCCACGGTCTCGCCCGGCCGGCTCAGGCCCGCCACCAGGCGCCCCAGCGCCAGGCTGGCCTTCAGCAGCTTGCCGTAGGAGAACTCCTCCTGGCGGGCGTCGCAGAGGATGCGGCGCCGGCGGCCGTACAGCGAAGCCGCCCCCAGCAGCGCGGGCCACAGCGTGGTGTCCTCGCGGGACTGGTACACCGCCTCCTGCATGGCCTTGCGCATAACCTCCACCGCCAGGCGGCGGCGCGCTTTGGCGCTGAGACCCCCCGGCACCGCGATCTGGAGAGGCGGAAGAATGGTGATGGTGATGCGGGGGAACCATCGCCTGGGGAAGTCCCCGGACATGCGGCCGAACCGGGAGTACACCGCTCCGTCGATGTGCACCGGCACCACCGTGGCCCCGGTCTTCTCGGCCACGAAGGCCGGGCCCTCGTAGATCTTCATCAGGCTGCCGGTGACGGTGATACGCCCTTCCGGGAAGATGAGCACGGGCTGGCCGGCCTCGATCAGGTGGGCGGCCGCTTTCATGGCCAAGGGGTTGGAAGTGTCCACCTCCAGGTGCGGGATGAACCTGAGCGGCCAGCGAACGTACCAGCGCCGAATGAAGGCGGTGTGGATGAGCCACACCGGAGCGACAGGCAGGAAAGCGCCCAGCAGAATGCCATCCAGGAAGGACTGGTGATTGGAGACCACCAGCAGCCTGGCGTGCGGCTCCATCGACCCGCGCACGCGGACGCGGAACAGCAGTCTCAGCAGCGCTCGCACCAACGCTCGGGCCATGGCAGTCCGGTCATTGTAGGATACCAACGAGGGCGCGCGGTTGCCGCATTTATTCGGCTGATAGGCCCATTGCCCGTGCGGTGCGGAATTGCTATAGTTGATTTCGCCCGGCGAGGCCGGTCCTCATGCAGTCCGGAGGATCTGGTCCGGCGCGGGGCGCGACCCGGAGGTTTCATGGCTGCATACAACGACATTCCCCTTCCTTCTGACGGAACACCCATCACTGTAGAGAACGGCAAGTTTGTGATCCCGGACAACCCCATCATCCCCTTCATCGAGGGGGACGGCACGGGGCGGGACATCTGGCGGGCCACCAGGATGGTTTGCGACGCCGCGGTGGCCAAAGCCTACGGCGGGCGCCGCCGCGTGGTCTGGTACGAGATCTTCGCCGGCGAGAAGGCGTTCAACAAGTTCAATAGCTGGCTGCCCCAGGGCACCCTGGACGCCATCCGCGAGCTGCACATCGCCATCAAGGGGCCGCTGACCACGCCCGTGGGCGGGGGCTTCCGCAGCCTCAACGTGTCGCTGCGGCAAATGCTGAACCTTTACGCCTGCTGGCGGCCGGTGCGCTATTACGCCGGAGTGCCCTCGCCCATGAAGCGCCCCGAGCTGCTGGACGTGGTGATCATGCGCGAGAACACCGAAGACGTCTACGCCGGCATCGAATGGCGTCAGGGAACGCCCGAGGTGCTGAAGGTCATCGAGTTCCTGCAAAAGGAGATGGGCGCCAAGATCCGCACGGACTCGGGCGTGGGCATCAAGCCCATCAGCATCACCGGCTCGAAGCGGCTGATCCGGCGCGCCATCCGCTACGCGCTGGATAACAACCGCCGCAGCGTGACCCTGGTGCACAAGGGCAACATCATGAAGTTCACCGAGGGCGCTTTCCGCGACTGGGGCTACGAGCTGGTGAAGGAGGAGTTCGCCGACACCTGCGTGACGGAGGCCGAGGCGGGCGCCACCCCGCCGGCGGGCAAGGTCATCGTCAAGGACCGCATCGCCGACTCGATGTTCCAGCAGGTGCTGCTGCGGCCCGACGAGTACGACGTCCTGGCCACGCCCAACCTGAACGGAGACTACCTCTCGGACGCCTGCGCGGCGCAGGTGGGCGGGCTGGGCATGGCCCCCGGCGGCAACATCGGCGACGAACACGGCTGCTTCGAGGCCACGCACGGCACGGCCCCCAAGTACGCCGACCAGGACGTGGTGAATCCCTCCAGCCTGATCCTGTCGGGCTCCATGATGTTCCAGTTCATGGGCTGGAAGGAAGTCTCCGCGCTTATCGAGCAGGGCATCACGCGCACCATCGCGCAGAAGCGGGTCACCTACGATCTGCATCGCCTGATGGAAGGCGCCACCAAGGTCAAAACCAGCGAGTTCGGGGCCGCCATCGCCGAGAACATGGACGGCGCCTGAAGGGACGTTTTCACACGAGCACGGCAACAGGAGAGCAACTCATGAGAAAGAAGATCACGGTAATTGGTTCGGGAAATGTGGGCGCCAGTTGCGCCATCCAGCTCGCGCAGAAGGAGCTGGGCGACGTGGTGGTGGTGGACATCCGGGAAGGCTGGGCCGCGGGCACCACCCTGGATATGTACCAGTACACGCCCGTGGCGGGGGTGGATGCCAAGGTCACCGGCGGCTCGAACTACGAAGCCACCGCCGGCTCGGACATCGTGGTGCTGACCGCGGGCTTCCCGCGCAAGCCGGGCATGAGCCGGGACGACCTGGTGTGGGCCAACTACGACATCGTCAAGGGCACCCTCGAGCAGGCGGCCAGGCAATCGCCCAACAGCATCCTCATCGTGGTGACCAACCCGCTGGACCCCATGTGCCACGTGGCTTACGAAGTCAGCGGGTTCCCCAAGCACCGCGTCCTGGGCATGGCGGGGATTCTGGACACGGCCCGCTTCCGGGCGTTCATCGCGGACAAGCTGGGCGTGTCGGTGGAGGACGTCCAGACCCTGGTGCTGGGCGGTCACGGCGACGCCATGGTGCCGCTGGTGCGCTACACCAGCGTGGGCGGAATCCCGCTGACCGACCTGATGGACGCCGACACCATCCAGGCGCTGGTCAAGCGGACCGCGGGTGGCGGCGGCGAGATCGTCAAGATGATGGGCACCAGCGCGTACTACGCGCCGGCGGCCGCCGCGGTGCAGATGGTGGAAGCCATCCTCAAGGACAAGAAGCGGGTGCTGCCCTGCTCGGCGCTGCTGGAGGGCGAATACGGCATCCAGGGCCTGTACATGGGCGTGCCGGTGAAGCTGGGCGCCAAGGGCATCGAGCAGATCTTCGAGCTTAAGCTGACCGACGAGGAGAGCGCGGCCCTGAACAAGAGCGCCGCCGGGGTCAAGGAAGTCGTCGATCTGATGGAGCCCAAGCTGGCCGAAGTCCGCGCGGCACGCGGCTGAACATTCGTAGCGCAAGCTTCAGCTTGCGCCCGCGGCCGGCTGAAGCCGGCCCCACGGGCTAGGAAGATGTTTCCGCCTCGCCGAGGATCTGTCCCTCGGCCCAGTGGATGGTGGCCTCGGCCAGCGAGAGCGCATGGCCGTATTCATCTTCGCTGACCGGCTCGCCACGGTACGGGTAGCGGGTAAACGTGGCATAGGGCGTCAGCCGCTCGGCCTCCCTGAGGAAGTGCGGTACTGTCGCACCCACCTCCACCAGGAGAGCCACTAGTCTGGCCAGGTCGTGAGTGTACGGGAACTCGATCTGCCTGGATATCAACACCGCCTTGACAGCCTTCTCCACCGCCTGCTCAAGCTCAAAGCACAGATCCTCGAGGCAGACCCCAGCGGGCTTCGCTTGGGCGATGGCGAGGTTGCTACGGGCTCGCCTCAGCCACTCCCGGGGGTCGTCCGGCTCATAGGGCGGTGCGGTCATAGATCACCCTGCCCTCGCGCAAGGCGGGTTTGTAGATTAGGGCGTGACTGTTGCCGTATCGCTCGAGATCTTCTGGGGTGGCAACGATGACGTCCACCGAGTACTTCGCCCCGTGGAGGTTCATGTAGATGTCACCAGCTAGCTTCCGGCGATGCACCGGGCCTCGCTTGACCACCAGCAGATCCAAGTCGCTGTGGGGCCCGATCTTGCCGCGCGCGGCGGAGCCAAACAGGATGATCTTCTCCGGCTGGGCCACCGCGACGATGCGGTGGACGATTTCGTCCAGGGCCTCCTGGGAGACCTGGGTGAGGGTCTCGGCTGGCTGGCTCACACCCACACCACGATTATAGGCGCACCGGTCGGCTAGAGGCGCCCCGTGGCGCAAGCTTCAGCTTGCGCCCGCGGCCGGCTGAAGCCGGCCCCACTCCCTACACGTCCAGGTTGCGGACGTCCAGGGCGTTGTCCTCGATGAAGCGGCGGCGGTTCTCGACGTCCTCACCCATCAGGGTGGTGAAGATTATGTCGGCCTCGACGGCGTCCTCGAGGCGCACTTCCAGCAGCGTGCGCTTCTCAGGGTCCATGGTGGTCTCCCAGAGCTGACCGGCGTTCATTTCGCCCAGTCCCTTATAGCGCTGCACCGAAGCCTCGCGGGTGCCTTCCGCCTTGACGTAGGCCAGCAGCTCGCGCCAGTTGGCCCGGGTCTCGCTGCGGGAATCCTTGAGCACCACGAAGGGCGGCTGGTTGTGCCGCGCGATCTGGCGGGCGAGGAGGCGCAGGCGCTTGTACTCGGGCAGCGGGGCCAGCTCGACGCCGATCTGCCGCTCCGCCTGGGTCGAGTCGCGGTAGACCACCGCCCAGGTGGAGTGCACCTCGTCCTGGCGCAGCTCGCAGGCCAGCGGCAGGGCGCGCAGGGCCGCCGCCACGCCTTCCAGGTTCTCGCGCACCCCGAAATCGGCGCGCACGTCGATCTTCAGGCCCGGGCGGGAGAGCGCCTCCACCACCCGCGCGTCGCGCAGACGTCGCTCCAGGCGGTGGAACATCTGCTGGTACTCGTCCAGGGCGTTGAGAAAGGCGCGCAGGTCCGCCCCCTCCAGCCGCACCCGGGTCTCGGCCCCGTTGCCCCCGGTCTCCACCACCAGGTCCTCGGTGGCCCGCCGCAGGATCTCGCGCAGGAATTCCTTCTCGTCCTTGATGTAGCGCTCGCGCTTGCCCTGCTTGATGCGGTACAGCGGGGGCTGGGCCACGAACACCCGCCCGCGGGTGATCAGCTCCTGCATCTGGCGGAAGAAGAAAGTCAGCAGCAGGGTGCGGATGTGGGAGCCGTCCACGTCCGCATCGGTCATGATGATGATCTTGCCGTAGCGCAGCCGGGCGATGTCGAAGTCCTCCTTGCCGATGCCCGTGCCGATGGCGGTGATCAGGGCGCGGATCTCCTCGTGGGTGACCACGCGGTCGGGGCGCGCCTTCTCCACGTTGAGGATCTTGCCCTTGAGCGGGAGGATGGCCTGGAAGCGGCGGTCCCGGCCCATCTTGGCGGTGCCGCCGGCGCTCTCACCCTCGACCAGGAACAGCTCGCAACGCTCGGGATCCTTCTCCTGGCAGTCAGCCAGCTTGCCGGGCAGGCCGCCGGAATCCAGCGCCCCCTTGCGGCGGGTGAGCTCGCGGGCGCGGCGGGCGGCCTCGCGGGCGCGCGAGGCCTCGATCGCCTTCGAGACGATCTTGCGCATCACCGCCGGGTTCTTGTCGAAGCACTCGCTGAGCCGGTCGTTGACGAACTGCACCACGAAGCCGCCGATGTCGCTGTTGAGCTTGCCCTTGGTCTGACCCTCGAACTGCGGCTGAGGCAGTTTCACGCTGACCACGGCGGTGAGGCCCTCGCGCACATCGTCGCCGGTGAGGTTCTCCTTAACGTCCTTGAAGAGCCCGGCCTGCTGGCCGTAGAAGTTGATGGTGCGGGTGAGCGCGCTGCGGAACCCGCTCAGGTGGGCGCCGCCGTCAACGGTGTTGATGTTGTTGGCGAAGCTGAAGACGCTCTCCGAGTAGCCGTCGTGATACTGGAGGGCCACCTGCATGCTGAGCAGGCCGCCCTTGGGCAGCTCGCGTTCGCCCTCGCAGTAGATGGGGCGCTCGTGGAGCACGGTCTTGCCGCGGTTGAGATGCTTGATGAACTCGGCGATGCCGCCGCTGTAGTGGAACTCGTGGCCGCGCACCGGATCAACACGCTCGTCGGTCAGGGTGATGCGCAGGCCCCGGTTGAGGAAGGCCAGCTCGCGGAGCCGCTGCGACAGGATGTCGAAGTTGAACTCCGTGGCGGTCATAATCCCGGCGTCCGGCCTGAAGGTGACCAGGGTGCCGGTCTTGCGTCCGGCGCGGCCCTTCTTCTCCAGGGGCCCGTCGGGAATCCCGCGGTGGTAGCTCTGCTCCCAGGTGAAGCCGTCGCGCCAGATCTCCAGCTCGAGTTCCTCCGAGAGGGCGTTGACCACGCTGACTCCCACGCCGTGGAGCCCGCCGGAGACCTTGTAGCTCTTGGTGTCGAACTTGCCGCCCGCGTGGAGCTTGGTCATCACCACCTCGGCGGCGGAGACGCCTTCCTCGGGGTGCAGGTCCACGGGGATGCCGCGGCCGTTGTCCACCACGGTGATTGAGTTGTCGATGTGGATGGTGACGTCGATCTGGGTGCAGTAGCCGGCCAGGGCCTCGTCCACGGAGTTGTCCACCACCTCGTAGACCAGGTGGTGGAGGCCCAGTTCGCCAGTGGAGCCGATGTACATGGCGGGCCGCAGACGGACGGCTTCCAGACCCTCCAGAACCTTGATGCTGGAGGAATCATAGACTTCGCCTGCGGCGCCTGTATCTGTGCTAGCCATACTTGCTGTTGCTGCCTCTCACTTGCCGCCGGTGTTTCCGGCCTGACCTCTACTGCTGCCGGCTCAGACGCGCATGGGCATCACAATGTAGCGGTACCGAGACCCGTCGGTGTCGGCCGCGGGAGTGATCTCAGCGGCGCTGTGCGCGTCCTTGAAAGACAGCGTCACCTCATCCTCGGAGACGGCGCGCAGGAAATCCAGGAGGTACTGCGCGTTGAAGCCGATCTCCACGGGCTCGCCCTCGTAGCTGTTGGGGAGCGTCTCCTCACTCTCACCGGTGTCAGAGATCGAGGAGAATACTTTCACCTCGCCGGGGGTGATTGCCACGCGGATGGAGTGTGAACGCTCATCGGCAAACTGGGCCACGCGTTCAATGGCGGCTTGTAGTTCCTTGCGCTGCAAACCGATCTGCGAGTGGTGCTCCTTGGGCATGACCCGCTCGTAGTCAGGGAACGTGCCGGTGAGCTTGCGGCAGATGAGCAGGTGGTCCCCTACCTCGAAGAACAGGTGATTCTCGTCAGCGGCGAAGCGCACCGGGCGGTTGCCCTCCACCTCCTGTGCCAGGCGCAGCACCTCACTCATCGCCTTTCTGGGCAGCAACATTCGCTGGGGCGCGACAGGCTGCGCCGACGGCGCTCCACCCTCTACGTAGGCCAGCCGATGGCCATCTGTTGCTACCATCACCAAGCCCTCGGCGCGGAAGCGCAGCAGCGCGCCATTCAGAGTGAAGCGCGACTCCTCCGCTGAAATGGAGAAGATGGTCTTGGTTATCATCTCCGCTAGCACGCCAATGGGGATCTCCGCCACTGCGCCAGGCATCTCCGGCAACTCCGGGAAGCTCTCGCGTGAAATCCCCGCCAGGCGCGTCCGGGAGCGCCCACAGGTGATGCTGGCCCAGGCGTTCTCCAGAAACTTGAAGCTCAGACCAGCATCCGGCAACAGACGTACGTAGTCCAACAGGCGGCGCAGAGGCACCGTCCCAGACCCTTCCTGCTGCACCTCGGCGGTACAAGAGCAACGAATCCCAAGCTCCAGGTCCGTGGCGGTCAGCATGATCACATCGCCCCGCGCTTCAATAAGCACGTTGGACAGGATAGGGATGGTGGTTCGCTTCTCGATGACTCCCTGGCACAGGCTCAGTTCCCGAACCAGATGTGGCTTAGCGACGATGAATTCCATAGAAGCAGATCTCCGTTGCGGAGGGCTGTGTAGATCCGAGCCCTTAGCGTTTCAGTCAACATATAGGAACCGCATTCGTAGGGCCTGTTGAAATGTTGATTCTCCTCTAAATTAT
>VFZS01000165.1 GCA_016871095.1 Acidobacteriota bacterium | reverse complement strand
CTCTTACCGGATAACGAGCGGGTTCACGCCGAATGGCGCCGGCTTGTAATCGCTCACTCGGTGGCAGGAGTCCAGGCGCACGATGCGCGGCTTGTCGCGGCGATGCTGGCGCACGGCGTCCGACAATCGCTCACGCTGAATGACCGGGATTTCGCGAGGTATCCCGGCATCTCGGTTGTCCATCCGCGCGACGTCGTGGCGGCCTTCACGAGCAGCTCAACCGAGCCGTCGTAGCGCCCATTTCTCGTGGCGCTTGCGGCTGCCTCCACCTGTTGCCAATAGACCGGCGCCTTGGCCTCAGTACACCATTTCCATCCTCAGCCCTCTGGAATCCGTAGGTGGGTCCGGTGGGAGCCGGCCGGCGAGGCCCTGAGCGAAACGCGCAGCAGTCCACGCGGCTGCCATGGCATCGAGCACATCATCGGACTTGGCGGGAGGGACGAGACTGGCGGCCTCATCCAGGTTGGGGATTTTGACTCCCTCATACGCCTTCAGCAACAGCGCTCGTCGCTCTGCGAAGCCTTCGGGCTTAGCTTTGTGATGCCCCATGGGATGCCCGCCAGCCATCGCCCAAAAGCACAACTCCGGATGGATCTCCACGACCCGGGCCTGCAATTCAGGCGTCATGAGCCGATCTACCTCAGCCATCTTGTGGCAGATGGCAAAGGCCTGTTTGGAAATGCCCTTGCCCAGAAGCCGGCGAGATCTTCCGAGCGCTTCCTCGTAGTAAGGAGCGTCCAGCAAACGCCTGTCTGGGGCCGGGAACACGCTGTTGCGCCTCGCACGAAGGACCGCTCGTGCTTGGAGGTCACAGAGGCGGGGCTGCCCCTCGGGGAGGCCGATAGGGATGTCGACTGCGATGCATGAGGCATCCGCGTACTGATCGAGGACGCGCTGGAAACCGACGTGGATAGCCACAGTCAGCTCCCGTTTCGTCAAATCGTACCTGGCTGCCACCCATGCACCAAGACATCCGTCAACACCGACGACGTACACCAGCCACACTCCTATGAATCTGTTCTACCAAGTTCGCAAACCTGGCGGAAGTACGAGTCGTTGCGGGGCTCTACAGAATCTTCCTGGGACTCCGGTTGGGTCGGCTCAGGATCGGGGAACTGGTCCGCGGGCTGAGGCTCGAAGCTGTCGTGGCGGTGAGGGTGGGATTCGAACCCACGGAGGAGTCACCCCCTCAACGGTTTTCGAGACCGCCCGATTCAACCACTCTCGCACCTCACCGCGGCGGTCACTTCTATGATACCGGAGTCGCACAGCGGTGTCTTGAGCGGGCAACGGCTCAGGCCGGTTTGGAAACCGGCCGCAGGCCTGGAGGCCCGCCCCACGGTGACAAGGCAAAAGGCAAGAGGCAAAGGGCAAAAGGCAAGAGGCAAAGGGCAAAAGGCAAAAAGCCAAGAGAGGCGCGCCAGGTCAGCCTGCGGCCTTGGGGAAGTGGGGTGAGTAGAGGAGCCGCTCGGGACGGGGCTGGAGCCGCCCGCCCTTCAGGAACGGCTCGCCGCGCTCGGCGAAGTGAGCGACCAGCCGCTGCCGCCATTCGCGCAGCGTGGCCTCGTGAGCGGGATCGCCCGCCAGATCCTTCAGCTCGTGGGGGTCGTCAGCCAGGTTGAACAACTGCTCAGCCCCGTCGGGAGCGTGGTAGATGTACTTGATGCGCCCGTCGGTGAGGGCGTTCCAGTGGTTGGAGACGTGGTAGCAGACGTCGTGCTCGAGGTCAATCCACTTCCGCCATCCCTCGGTCTGGCCCCTGACCAGCGCGAGCAGGCTGGCGCCGTCCAGGCGCTCCCGAGGCTGGATGGAGGCGGCCTCCATAAAAGTGGCCAGCACATCCCGCAGCTCGACGGGCTGGTCGAGCACCTGCCCGCGCCGCGCCGAGACCAGCCCGCTGGGCCAGCGCATCAGCATGGGGATGCGGGCGGAAGGCTCGTAGGCGTACGACTTGCGCCACAGGTGATGATCGCCGGTCATGTCACCGTGATCGGCTGTCATCAGGATGAGGGTCTCGTCCAGCAGCTTGCGCTGTTCGAGGGCCTCGAGGATGCGGCCGATCTGATCGTCCACGTGGGAGACCGCGCCGTAGTAGCCCTGCCGCGCGGAACCCACTTCGGCCGGCCCGAGGTGGCCGTGCCAGATGGCGCGTCCCCCGTCGCTGCGCGGAGCGTACCGCTGCGCCCACTTGCCGACCCTGGCCGGCGGCAGATCCGCGTCCTGGTACATCTTCCAGAAGCGCGGCGCCGGGTCGTACGGGCTGTGCGGGCGCACGAACGACACCTTGAGGAAGAACGGCTCGGGGCGGTTGTATGCCTGAAGGAAGTTCGCGGCGGTCTGGGCGGTCCAGTTGGTGGGATGCAGGTGTTCGGGCAGAGCGTAAGGCCGGGCTTCATAACCATTCCAGTCCAGCCCGGTGGCGTTGGGGTCCAGGTGGGGCGCCACGCTGTGGAACCAGCCGTGGTAGTCACTGCGGAAATCCGGCGTGTTGCGCATGTCCTGCTCGTCGAGGATGGTCTGGTGAAAACCGTGGAGATTGCGCTGGGGATGCCAGTGCATCTTGCCGACGCCCAGGCCGTGGTAGCCCGCCTCGCGCAGCGCGCGGGGCATCTCGAGGGGGTACTTCTCGGCGACTCTTCCGTAGCCCAGCATGCCGTGATGCCAGGGGGAAAGGCCGGTGAGCAGCGCGGCGCGCGCCGGGGTGCAGGTGGGCGTCGCGGAGTAGGCGTGGCGGAAGAGGACGCCTTCGCGCGCGATGCGGTCCAGGTGCGGGGTGCGGATTACGCGGTTGCCGTCGGCGCCGAGGCAGTCGCCGCGGTGCTGGTCGGTCATCAGCAGGAGGATGTGGGGACGGCTGGCGGCGCGCAGCGGCCCGCGCAGGACGGCCGCCGCGGCCGCCGACTTCAGTGCGTCTCGCCGGGTTAGTGAGTCTGCCATGCAAGTTGATTGTAACGCCACCGGTTCGGAGCAGACGGGAACCGCTTCCACTGGGGTATGCTGGGACTCCGGAAGGGGATATGGTTCGACTCATCACAGCTCTGATGCTTCTCGGCCTGGCGGGCGGGCCGGCGCTGGCGCAGCGCACCCAGCGCGAGGTGGCCAAGCCCACTACGCCGGCCGACGACTCGAAGGCCAACAGCCCGGACGTGCCGGAGGTCTACGCCATCGCGGGGCGGTTCGATCGGGTGCTGATCCTGCGCTTCAAGTACCAGGCCGACCTGCTGGCCGGGCTGGAGAGCATGGTGAAGCAGCACAAGATCCGCAACGCCGTGATCCTGGCGGGCGCGGGTTCGCTGCGGGGCTACCACGTCCACACGGTGACCAATCGCACGTTTCCGTCCATGAACATATACACGAAGGACCCCACCGCCCCGGCGGATATCGTCAGCATGAACGGCTACGTGGTGGACGGGCGGGTCCACGCGCACATCACGCTGACGGATACCGAGAAGGCGTTCGGCGGCCACCTCGAGCCGGGCACCGAGGTGTTCACCTTCGCGGTGGTGACGCTGGGGGTGCTGGCCGAGGGTGTGGATCTGAAGCGCGTGGACGACAAGACCTGCCGCTGAGCCGGCGCGCCCGGCTGCGGCGGCGAAGTGTCAGACTGTAGTCGGAGGGCAAGCCATGTCCCGACCTGCCGCCACCGTGCCGCTGGGGGCCGCCGCCCTGGCGGGATTCCTGCTCTGCCAGGCGTGTCTCCCCCCTGCCGGAGACCGCACGGTCACGGCGTCCAATCCCGAGATCCAGCGGCTGTATTCCGAGGATCAGGCGGATCGGGAGCGATTCGTGTCCGCGGCGCCTACGGCGGAGCAGTGGCGGCAGGTGGCCGCGCGTGACGCGCAACGGAGGGCGCGGGCGGGGGAGCTGTTCAGGGCGGGCGCCCTGCGCACCGGCAAGGACTACGACCGCGCCGCCATGATTTTCCAGCACGGAGAAACGTCCGCGGATCACCTGCTGGCGCACATCCTGGCGGTAACGGCTCTGTCGAAGGGCCACGCGGAAAGCCGGCGGCTGGCCGCGGCAACGCTCGACCGCTACCTTCAGTCAGTGCGGCAACCGCAGGTGTTCGGCACTCAGTACCTGCGGGAGAGGTCCGGCCCCTGGGCACAGGGAGGGTACGACAAGGACTTCCTGCCGGACTTCCTCCGGCGGGAGCACTGCGTGGCCGTGCTGGCTGACCAGGCCCTGAACGTGGCCGCCCTCAACCGGGGCGAGGCCATGCCCGCGCCGGACGGATGCCGCTGAGGGGCCGGCGCCAGGGCCGGGGAACGTTCCGTCTGTCCCCGTTGGGGCTACAATAGGTAGGCTTTATGTCTCTGCCTGAATCGGGCCGTGTCTACATCGCCGCGCAGATCGAGCGGATCCGGCGGTTCTCCGCCAGGAAGAAGATCGTCTTCCCGGAAGGCGGGGACTCGCGCATCCTGGAAGGGGCGGGAAGGCTGGCCGCGGAGGGTCTCGTCGAGCCGGTGTTGATCGGCAAGCCGGCGGCCGGCGCGCCCGCGGGGCTGACCTTCATCGACCCCGCGGATTCGCCGCTCACCCAGAAGTATGCGCGGCTGTATTCCGAGCGGCGGCGCGCCAAGGGGATCACGCAACTGGAGGCCGCCGAGATGGCCGCGCGGCCCCTGTGGTTCGCGGCGCTGATGGTGAACGCCGGGGACGCCGACGGCACGGTGGGCAGCGCCGTATACACCACCGCCGACACGGTGCGCGCCGATTTGCAGTGCATCGACATGCGCCCGGGTTTCCGCCGGCTGTCGAGCGTTCACATCATGGCCGTGCAGGACCGCCGCTACGGCCACGACGGCCTGCTGGCATTTTCCGACGCCGCTATCCAGGTGGAGCCTTCGTCCGTCGAGCTGGCCGAGATGGCCATCGCCACGGCGCACACGGCGCGGGCGGTGTTGGACACGGAACCCCACGTGGCCCTGCTGTCGTTCTCCACCAAGGGCAGCGCCAAGCATCCGCTGGTGGACAAGGTGACCCAAGCCCTGCGGTACATCCGCGAGCGCGCCCCGGAGCTGCACGTGGACGGAGAATTGCAGGCCGACGCCGCGCTGGCGCCCGCGGTGGGGCAATCCAAGGCCCCCGGCTCGACCGTGGCGGGCCGGGCCAACGTGCTGGTTTTCCCCGACCTGAATTCGGCCAACATCGGCTACAAGCTGGTCGAGCGGCTGGGCAACGGCGCCCTGCTGGCGGTGCTGTTCCAGGGTCTGGCCAAGCCCGCCAACATCGTCTCACGCGGGTGCTCGGCCGAGGACGTTTACACCACCGCCATCATCACCGCGGTGCAGGCCGAGGGCGTCCGCGCGGGAGCCACCTGAGCGCATGTTGCCGTACAAGCTGGTCTACCATTCCGGCTACGACCTGAACCTGGGCGATCACGTCTTCCCCACCCAGAAGTACCGGCTGGTGCGCGAACGCCTGCTGGAAGAGCGCATCGCCGCGGAGGAGGACTTCGTGGAGCCCGAGCCGTCGCCGGAGGAGGACCTGCTGCGGGTTCACGAGCCGGGCTGGATCCGCCGCCTGAAGACCGGCACGCTGAGCTTCTCCGAAATCCTGCGGCTCGAGATGCCGTACTCGCGGGACATGGTGCGGGCCTGCCTGCTGGCCGCCGGAGGAACCACCCTGGCGGCGCGGCGGGCCCTGCGCGACGGGGTGTGCATCAACCTGGGAGGCGGCTTCCACCACGCCTTTCCCGGCCACGGCGAGGGCTTTTGCGCCATCCACGACATCGCCGTAGCCATACGGCGCTGGCAAGCCGAGGGCCTGGTCGAGCGCGCCATGATCGTGGACTGCGATGTGCACCACGGGAACGGCACCGCCGCCATTTTCGCCCACGACCCGCGGGTGTTCACGCTGTCCATTCATCAGTTCAACAACTACCCGGCGCACAAGCCCGCCTCCGACGTCGACATCCACCTGGCTGACGAAACCGGCAACGAGGAGTACCTGGCGCGGCTGCGAGCGGCCTGTGTGCCCGCCCTGAGCCGGCACCGTCCGCACTTGATGGTTTACGTGGCCGGAGCCGATCCTTACTACCAGGACCAGTTGGGCGGGCTGTCGCTGAACCTGGAAGGGCTGCGGGCGCGCGACCGGCTGGTGCTGGCCAGCGCGCTGATGGCGCGAATCCCCGTGGCCGTTGTGCTGGCGGGGGGCTACGCCGTCGAACTTGAGGACACCGTCACCATCCACGTCAACACCGCCCGCGTAGCCCGCGACGTCCTCGAGCGGGTGGGCTGGAACCGAAGGGAGCCTTCGTGAAGATCTTGAGCGTTCGTTCTTTCCTGATGTCCTATCCCCTGCCGGAGCCGGTGATACTGCCGTTCTACGGCGGGGAGCGCACCATCTTCAAGCGGGACGCCATGCTGATCCGCGTCGAGACCCAGAACGGCCTGGTGGGTTACGCGCCAGGGCAAGGCAGCGAGCGTGCCCAGCAAGCCGTCCAGGACCAAGTGGGTCCGTTCCTGGTGGGGCGGGCCGTGGCCGATCCGGATGCGCTGCGGGTGCTGTTCTTGCAGGGTCCGGGGCAGGACCTGGCGCTGGCCAAGGTCTACTGCGCGGTGGAAGTGGCGCTGTACGACCTGCTGGGCAAGGCCCTGGGAGTGCCGGTGTCCGAGCTGCTGGGCGGGCGGGTGCGCGATCGCATACGGCTATACGGCAGCGCGGGCATGTACATGCCGCCGGAGGGGTATGCGGCAGAGGCGGCCTACATCGCGGAGCTGGGCTTCCCGGCATACAAGATGCGCCCCGCCCTGGGTCCGGGCAAGGACCTCGAAACCGTCCGGCTGATGCGCGAGGCCACCGGCCCCGACTTCGACCTGATGGTGGACGCCCACGCCTGGTGGCGCATGGGCGACCTCAGCTATTCCTTCGAGACGGTGGAGGAACTGGCGCGCCAGATGGCCGCCTACCGCATCGCCTGGCTGGAGGAGCCCCTGCCGCCGGAGGACCACGCCGCCTACCGCCGCCTCAAGGAGCGCGACCTGGTCCCGCTGGCCAGCGGCGAACACGAACCCAGCGACGATGCCTTCCTCGATCTGATCCAGGGCCGCGCCGTGGACTACGTGCAGATGGACATCGTCTGCCAGGGCGGTTACCCCACCGGGCGCCTGTTGCTGAGCGAGCTGGCCCGGGAGGGTCTCCGCTTCGCCTTCCACAGTTGGGGCACGGCGCTGGAGGTGATGGCCGCGGCGCACCTGGGCATCTGCTGGCCAGAGATGGTGGCGGAATGGCTGGAATACCCGGTGTACTCGACGCCCGAGCGGGCCACCATGTATCCGTTCCCGCTGGCGCAGGAGATTCTGCGGCAGCCGCTGGAGATCCAGAAGGGGGAACTGGTGGTGCCGCGCGAGCCGGGGCTAGGGGTGGAGGTGAATGAGTTGGTGATCGACCGCTACCCCTGGATCGCCGGTCCCTGGTCCAGCTTCCGGCTGGATTCACCGCCGGAAACCTGGCACGTGACCTCGGACCACAGCGTCAAGTGGACCGGGCAGTAGGACAAGCTTCAGCTTGTCCCTGGAGGCAAGCTAAGGCATGCCCCACTGGGTTATCCTAGTAGGCTCAGCATGCTCATTGAGGTGCTCACCGGGGCCGCCTGCGCGGCGGCTGGAGTGATGGCCTATGGGGTGCGCGGGCGCTCCGCGCGGCTGTTCGGGCGTTCCGTGTGGCGCGGACCCGCCGACCGGCCCGCGCTGGCGCTGACCTTCGACGACGGCCCCAGCGAATCCACTCTGGAGCTGCTCGCGCTGCTGGACCGCCACCAGGTCCGCGCTACCTTTTTCCAGTGCGGCCAGAACGTGGAGCGCCTGCCAGCGGTGGCGCGCGAAGTGGCCGCCCGGGGGCACCAGATCGGCAACCACAGCCACAGCCACCCGCGCTTCTGGCTGCGCTCGGGGCGGTTTCTCTACCAGGAACTGGCCCGGGCGCAAGACACCATCGAGGCCGCCACCGGCGCCCGGCCAACCCTGTTCCGCGCCCCGTGCGGCACGCGCTGGCCGGGGCTGGCGGGGGCGCAGCAACGGCTGGGCCTGCTGGGCGTGATGTGGACGGTTCTCGGCCGCGACTGGGCCTTGCCCGCCGAGGCCATCGCCCTGCGGCTGATTCGCGGCGCCCGCAACGGCGCGATCCTTTGCCTGCACGACGGTTGTGAAGTACGGCCCCAGCCCGATGTCCGCCCCATGCTGGAGGCCGCCGGCCGCCTGATTCCCGAGCTGCGCGCCCGCGGATTCCGATTCGAGACTGTCAGCGAGTTGCTATGCCCGACGAACTGAGCCAGAGAGTGGTCTCCGTCATCGCCGCGACGCAGAAGCTGCCGCCCGAAAGGGTGACCATCGACAGCACCTTCGAGGAGCTGGGCATCGACTCCCTGGACGGCGTCAACATCCTGTTCGCCCTGGAGAACGAGTTCAACATCAACATTCCCGACGCTAAGGCGGAGGGCGTGCGCAGCGTGCGACAACTGGTCGAGAGCCTGGCGCAGGTGGTGGGGGGAGGGCCGGAGGCCGCTCCGGCGAAACAGACCTGATGGGCGCCCGCCGCGTCGTCGTCACCGGGATCGGGGTGGTCTCCGCCGCTGGCCTCACCGCGGACCAGTTCTGGCGGACGCTGGCGGAGGGCCGGTCCGCCATCGGGCCGATCCGGCTGGTGGACGCCAGCACCCTGCGGTTTCCGAACGGGGCGGAGGCTTGCGACTTCGAGCCACCGCGGCACTTCGAGCCGAAGGAGCTGGATCTCCTGGACCGCTTCGCGCAACTGGGCGTAGTGGCCGCACGCGAGGCCGTGCGCGACGCGGGTCTCGAGTGGAGCGCGGCGTTGCAGGAGCGAACCGCCATCGTCACCGGCAACTGCAACGGCGGGCAGACCACCGAAGACCAGGGTTTCGTGGATCTGTACCGCCACAACCGCCCGCGGGTGAATCCCATGACCATCCCGCGCACCATGGGCAATGCCGCGGCCAGCCGCATCTCGATGGAGTTCGGCATCACCGGACCGAGCTACACCATCGCCACGGCGTGCGCGTCCTCGACCCACGCCATCGGCCAGGCCTTCTGGCTGGTGCGCCACGGTCTGGCGGATCTGGCTCTCACCGGCGGCAGCGAAGCCCCCTTCAGCCTGGGCAATCTCAAGGCCTGGGAGGCGCTGCGGGTGGTTTCGCCCGACACCTGCCGGCCGTTCTCGAAGGACCGCCGCGGGATGATCCTGGGTGAAGGCGGGGCCATGCTGGTGCTGGAGCCGCTGGAAGCCGCGCTGGCGCGCGGCGCGCGCATTTACGCCGAGATCGTGGGGCTGGGCATGTCCGCCGATGCGCACCACATCACCCAGCCTTCGGTGGACGGCCCGGCCCGGGCCATGCGCGCCGCCCTCGCC
>VFZS01000164.1 GCA_016871095.1 Acidobacteriota bacterium | reverse complement strand
CATTCCTGACGTATATTCAGGAACACGTGGACGGCGTCATGTCGGAGTCCAACACCTCGCTGACGCGCCCCTTGCCGCTGTGGCCCTTCTCGGCCAGCGACAACGTCAATCGCGCGCGCAACTCGCAACCCGCCAAGATGGCTTTCAACCTGTGCATGAGTTTCGTGGACTACCCCTGGCGCTTCGTGACCGTGCCGCCGACCGAGATCCGCTTGCGGCTGTATCAGGCCATGGCCCACGGCGGCGTGGTGGCGCTGAACATGCACGGAACCATGGACCAGGAGGACCGTTCGGCGCTGGAGGCGGCGCGGCCCGTCTTCGCCTGGCACGCGCGCCACGAGGACCTGTACACGGGCCAGGAGAGCGCCGCCCGGGTGCTGCTGCTGGGCGCCCGGACCAACGCCTACCGGGGCTTCTTCCGGCTGCTGAGCGAGCGGCACCTCCCCTTCGCGGTGTCGGACAACCTGGACTGGCTCGAGCAGCGGCCCCGCGCCTACGACCTGGTGATCGCTCCCGAAGGTGTGCCAGCCGCCCTGGAGGGCTGGGTCCGCCAGGGCGGCCGCCTGCTCGTGGGGCAGGCCGTCGGCCTGCCCTGGTTGGGAAAGCCCCTGCGTCGCTGGACTAAGCTCCAGGGCTACTTCCGCATCCGCGATCACGCTCTTTTTCCTTCCCTGAAGTCCACGAATCTGCTGCTGGTGGACGGTGACTACCTGGAACTGTCGCCCCCGGAGAAGCCACTGCTGACGCTCATCCCTCCGGCGCGCTTCGGCCCACCCGAGAAAGTGTGGACCGACAAGGTGGAAACCGACAAGCCGGGCCTGCTGCTGACCGGCTACGGCCAGGGCCGGCTGGCCTGGCTTCCCTGGGACGTGGGGGGCCTGTATTATCGAATCAGCTCGGCCGGGCATGCCGGGCTGCTCGCGGACCTGATCGACCACCTGCTGCCCCAGGGCCGCCAACTGAAGACCAACGCGCATCCGCTGGTCGAGATCAGCCTCATGCGCCAGCCGGAGCGCCACCGCACCCTGGTGCACCTGGTCAATCTCTCGGGACATTCTCAGACGGCCTACTTCGATGCCATCCCCATGCGCGACATCCGCGTCGAGGTAGCGGGAGATTTCGCAAGCGCCCGTACGGTGACGCTGGCGCGTGGTCTGTCGGTGACCCGCGCTGCGGGCTACACCGCTTTCACCCTGCCCGAGCTGGGGACCTACGACCTGGTGGTCCTGGAGTAGGCCGTGGCGGACGCTTACGACCTGGTCCCCTACCCGAGCGTCCCCTACGCCCAGGCGCATGCGGATCGTCTGGCGGTGATGGCCATTCTGCATGGCCTGAGCCCGGCCCCGGTGGAGCGCTGCCGGGTGCTCGAGCTGGGTTGCGGCGAGGGCGGCCACCTGATTCCCATGGCCTTCAGCCTGCCCCAGAGCGAGTTCGTGGGGGTGGATCGCGCCGCTGACGCCATCGCCGCGGGCCAGACGCTATGCGGTGAATTGGGGCTGGGCAACATTGCGCTGCGCGCGCTCGACCTGGAGAAGTTCCCGCCGGACCTGGGCCAGTTTGACTACATCATCACCCACGGCCTGTACGCGTGGGCGCCTCCGGCGGTGCAAGACAAGATCCTGGCGATCTCTAAGGCCCACCTGGCCCCGCGGGGCGTGGCGTACGTAAGCTACAACGCCCTGCCCGGAGGCCACGTGCGGCTGATGCTGCGCGAGATGATGCGGTTCCACCTGCGCGGCGTCGAGGCGCCCGCCGAGCGGATCGGCCAGGCCCAGGTGCTGCTCCAGTGGCTGGCGGCGGCGCAGCGCGAGGGCAATCCCTACGGGGAGATGCTGAAGACCGAAGCCAGGCGCGCGCTCGAACGCCGTGGCCAGTTCCTCTACCACGACGAGCTTACTGAGGTCTACGCGCCGGTCTATTTCCACGACTTCATGGAGCATGCCGCGCGTCACGGTCTCCAGTACCTGGCCGAGGCCAGCCTCACCGAGTTGCAGCCGCGCGAGTTCCCTCAGCAAGTCCTGGACAAGCTGGAAGAGCTGGCCTCCGACCCCGTGCTGCGGGGACAGTACCTGGACTTCCTGCGCTGCCGGAAATTCCGCCAGACCCTGCTCTGCCACCAGGAGGCGGAGCTGGACCCGGCCTGGAAGCCGGATCGGATCACGCGGCTCTGGGCGGCCAGCGCGGCCGAGGCGGCCCCGGCGGAGGGCGCGGCGGGCGCGGAGGAATTCCGGACCCCGCAGGGCGCGGCGATGAGCACCGCCCACCCCGTGGCTCGCGCGGCGCTGCGCTCCCTGGTGGAGGTCTGGCCCTGCTCGCTGAGTTTTGCGGAGCTGCTCGACCGAGTCCGGCAGCGCAGCGGGTTGCCCTCCCGCGCCGAGGATGCCGGCGCCCTGGCGGAGATCCTCTACTGGAGCGCCGCGGCCGGTCTGGTGGAGTTACACGCGCATCCGCCCCGCTGCGCCGCGCGCGCCGGCGAGCTCCCAGTGGCCAGCCCTCTGGTGCGGCTGCAATTGCGGCAAGGACTCGAGGTATCCACGCTCCGCCACACCACCGTCAAGATGGAAGGCGCGCTGGAGCGGGAACTGCTCTTGCTGATGGACGGCACGCGGGACCGGACCGCGCTGCTGGCCGCGCTGTCGGCCTTCGCCGAGAGCATGGATCCCCAGTCCCGCCCGCGCGTGGGTGCGGAGAGCCTCGAGCACGCCCTGGCGAAGCTGGCCCGCTTGGTGCTCCTGCTGGCGTAAGAGTATAATGCCCCTTCCAGAGTGAGGAGACTATGAACCCGTTCCCCATTGCTTCCCCGAAGGTCAGCCGGCGGCAGTGGCTGTCCGGCTGCGCTGCCTGCGCGGCCTGCGCCGGCCTGGGCGTGAAGCCCACGCCCGCCCTGGCCGCCGCGGACAAGGCCCGTGTGCGCCTGGTGTATGGACACCCTCAGAAACCCATCGAAGGCTGGCCCTACCTGGACTTTGACTACGAGGCGCGCAAGAAGCAGTTGACCGGGCGCCTGGCGGCGGCCTGTCCCAACATCGAGTTCCTGCCCGCGGCCGCGGGCAGCACGGAGGATGTGAAGAAGATCCTCGAGGCCGACAGCGAAGTGGACGGCTACGTGGTCTACGTCCTGGGCATCCCATCTTCAGTGGCGCGGCCCATGGTGGCCTCGGGCAAGCGCATGGTCCTGGTGGACGACCTCTACGGCGGGACCGGGCAGTTCCTCCCGGCTTACTCCCAGGCCCTGCGCGAGAAGCGCCCCGTGGCGGGGGTGTCCTCGACCCGCTTCGAGGACCTGGTGGCGGCGGTGAAGTCCTTCGAGGCCATCAAGCGGCTGCGCGGGGCGGTGATTCTGGACATCACCAACCGCGTACCGGGCGCCGAGGCCAAGGCCATGCAGGAGGTCTTCGGCGCCGAGGTGCGGCGCATCAGCGGCGACGAGATCAATGCGGCTTACCAGAAGGCCGATCGCGCCGCCGCCGACAAGGCCGCCAAGGCCTGGATCAAGGCCGCGCAGAAGATCGTCGAGCCGTCGCGCGAGGAAATCGGCAAGTCCGGCGTCATGTACATCGCCATGCAGGACCTCATGAAGCAGCACAACTCGCCGGCTCTCACCATTGACTGCCTCAACCTGTTCTACGGCGGCAAACTGCCGGCCTATCCCTGCCTGGGGCTGTTCCAGTTCCTCAACGACGGCCTGGTCGGGGCTTGCGAAGCCGACTTGCGCTCTACGATCACCATGCTGGCCATGACCTACCTGACCGGCAGGCCGGGCTACATCTCCGATCCGGTGATCGACACCTCGAAGAACCAGATCATTTACGCGCACTGCGTGGCGCCCACCAAGGTGTACGGCCCCGCTGGAGCGGCGGCGCCCTTCCACATTCGCAGCCACGCCGAGGACCACAAGGGCGCCTCGGTGCGGGCGCTGCTGCCGCTGGGCGAAATGACCACCACGCTCGAGATCAGCCCGCTGCGCAAGCAGACCGTGCTGCACCAGGGCCGCTCGGTGGCCAACATCGACGACGACCGCGCCTGCCGCACCAAGCTGGCCGTCGAGGTGAAGGACATCCGCAAGCTGTTCCGCGAGTGGGATCAGTGGGGCTGGCACCGGGTCACCTATTACGGCGACCTGCGCCCGGCGGTCGAGGCCTTCACCGCCCTGATGGGCTTCGAACTGGTGGAAGAGGGCTGAAGCGCAGGGGAGTGAGCTTCTCTGCTTTCTTCACCGCTTCGTACCCCAGAGGCAGCGCCGGGTCCACGGCTTCGATGGGAAAGCCCACGTAGTCGGCCACGGTGCGCGCCACCTGGGTGTGCGAGACCCGCTCCTGGTTCCGGCCGGCGGGCACGCCGCCCTGCGCCAGGATCAAGGGCACCCAGCGGTCCGGTTCGTGCGCGCTGCCGTGGTGCGAGCCCACGCCCCGGTTGCCGAAGTAGTGCCCGGGCCGCAGTGACACGATCAGCTCGCCGGCGCGGGGAGACTCCTTCTCGGTGCGCGCCCGCACGGATTCCACCGCCCGCCCCAGCAGCGGATCCTCGCTCAACTCCCGCACCACCGCGCGTACGGCCTCTTCCGGCGGGGCTTCGGCCCAGGATCCGCCGCGCAGGTAGACGTACGCCATGCCGCCATTCGTAGCCAGGTGCACGCGCTCGGAGTCGAACCCGGCGCGCTTCAGCGCGGCCAGCAGGTCCGCGGCCAGCGTCAGGTCCTCCGGATTCAGCACCGCGTCGCTGCGGCCATGGTCCGAGGTGATGACGAACAGGGTGCGGGCGCGCCACTGCGGATCGAGCCAGTCCAGGGCGTCCAGGAGACGGCCGAACTGGGGATCCACCACACGCTCCAGGTAGCGCGGCTGGCCGGCCGTCCCCTCCGCATGGCCGATTCCGTCAGTGCCCGCGAAGTACAGCGTCAGGATGTCGGGCAGGCCCTTCTCGACCAGCGTCTCCAGGGCGCGGTCCATCATCCGGGCGTCAAACGCCTCGTATTCAATGGACTGGCCTTGCAGAAAGGAGAGCACATCCACTAGGCCCGGCCCCACGGCGTGGGTGGCGCCCTTCCAGTACTGGCTGAACACCACCATGCTGGTGGCGCCGGCCGCGGTGGCGGCTTCGTACAAGGTCGGCGCTTGCAGGTGCCGGTTGGCCAGGCCCCCCCGGCACTCGCTGCCGAACAACGTGTACCCATACACACAGGCGGCCCCGGCGGGGCTGGTGTAGTCCACCAGGCGTTCCGCGGCGCGGTCGAACCACTCGTTGCCAATTATCCCGTGGCGGGCAGGCGCCACGCCCGTGAACAGCGAGGCGTGGCCGGTCAGGGTCACGCTGGGGAAGACCGCGGCGGCGTTTTCGAACCACAGGGCCGGCTCGAGGATGCGCTGGAAGTTGGGTAGCCGGCCCTCGCCATAGGTCTGCTCGAAGGTGTCGTGGCGGAGGCCGTCCAGGTCAATAAGGATGACGCGCCTGTCGGCCGCGCTCAGGGGCAGCCCGAGGGCCGCGAGGAGAACCACGCAGCCCCGTACTCTAGCCGCTGATGACACCCTACTTGTAGGGTACCGTCTTCAGGCTCATCGAGCCATAGAAGATATAGCCGCTGTCCAGACCCGGAGCGCTGAACGTCGGATAGTTCCCCGCGGGCAGCGTCCCGAACAGCAGCGCGCCCAGGGAGTCCTCGGGCTTGGCGCCAACGCTGGCCGGCAGGTTGCCCAGCACCGAGGGAGGCACGGTGAACGTCTTGTCGCCGCCCGGCACGAAGCAGAAGAAGCCCGCCGAGGCCTTCGACTTCTGGTCGCTGGAGCCGCCCGCGATGAGCACCCGCTGCGAGTTGGGATCGCCGCCCGACCAGGTCAGCGTCAAGCCCGCGGCTCGATCCACCTGCGCGATCTGGTCGCGGTTGGTCCACTGCATGACCGCAGGGACGTTGACGGTGGCGCGGAAGGCGCCCACGTCCTTGCCGCCGGGGCCGGTGATGGTGTAGGTTCCCCCGTCCAGGAACAGCGGAAGCGACTGCGCGCCTCCCAGCGGAATCGAGCCGCCCAGCAGGCCCACGTACGGCCCCTTGTTGTCGTCGGCGTCGAATCTGGGCATGGGTATGCTGTTGCCCTTGGGGCCAGTAACGGTGAGTTCTTTGCCGGCATCCAGTTCGCGGCCCAGCCAGGAATCCAACTGGCCCTGCGTCTGGCCCGGGACATCACTGCCGCCCAAACCCACTCCCAGCAGCTCACCCAAGTCGAGGTTGCCCGTGTAAGCGGTACAGGAGCCTGCCGGGGGCAGCGCGAACAGCGGGTTGAAGGTCAGGTCCCCCTGCGCCTTGGATTCCTGGAATAAGCCCAGCCCGATGTCGAGCGTGATATCGAGCGGGGCCTGGGAGGGGTCAAGCTGCGCCACCGCGTTGCCCCGCGTCAGCATGATCGCCCCGGCCTTGCCGCCTTTGGCGAACATGTCCGAGAACGGATTCAGGGGATCCGAGCACGGCCCGCCGTCCGCGCTGATGGCCATGGTGACCATGTTGCTGAAGCCGGCAGCCACCTTGACCTGGAAGGGGACCGCGCAACCCAGCGGGGCGTCCGCGGGTACCTCGAAGACGATCTGGTCCACGCCGGAACAGCACGGCGCCCGGCCGCTGTAGAGCTTTTTCGCGACCTTGTTGCCCACCAGGATCTCGACCGGGAAGGGCAGATCGCCCACCGGCGGGGCCAAATTGTCCGGCGTGGTGATGGGGCCCAGACCAGTGCCCCAGGCGATGCCCACCTGCCCCGGTTTGGCCGGAGTGGAGCGGGTGTTGAGCGGCTGCTCGGCCTCGGAGACGAAGTTCTGGACGATGCCGGGGCCGCGCCCGGCCGCCGTCGCCTGGCTGACCGTGAAAGTCTGCCCGGCGATGGTCACGGTGCCAGTGCGCGCCGCGGCGGCGGTGTTGGCGGCCACCTGGTAGCTGACCGTTCCGTTGCCCGAGCCGCTGGCGCCGCTCTTGATGGTGATCCAGGCCGCGTTCGATGTGGCCGTCCAGGCGCAGCCGCTGCCGGCGCTGACCATGACCGCAGCCGAAGTCCCCGTATGTGGCACGGAAGTGCTGGAGGGGCTGATCGAATAGGTGCAAGCCGCGCCGCCGGGCCCCTGCGTAACCGTGTGAGTGATGCCAGCAATGGTCAGCGTGCAGGTGCGCGAGGCCGTGGTCGAGGGGTTGGCGGTGGCGCGGTAGTTCACCGCTCCGTTGCCGGTGCCCGAAGCCCCGGCGATGATGGTCAGCCACGCGGTGTTGCTGGTGGCGCTCCAGGCGCAGTTGGCCGCCGTGGTGACCAGCACAATACCGGCGCCCCCGGCTCCGGCCACGCTCGAAGTGGGCGGCACGTTATAGCTGCACCCGGGCGTGGTCCCGCCGCCGGCGGTGCATCCGGCCACCACGCGGGTGGCCGTGGCGCTCTGCCCGCCGGAGCTTACGGTGATCTCGATAGTGTTGCTGGCGGAAGGATTGCCCGAGGTGTAGGCAATCTCGTACTGGCTTGAGATCACCTGGCCGATCAACTGCAAGATCCGCTGCAAGTCCGCCGAGGTGGAGCCCCGGCTGTAGTATCCGCCGGTTTCACTCGCAATCCGGCCCAGCACCGTGTGATCGGGGCCGCTGCCGAAGCCCACCGGGAAGACCGGCGCGCCCGCCTGTCTGGCGGCGGCGATGGCCTGCTCCAGGGTCACTCCTCCGACGGTGTCATCCCCGTCCGTCATCAGCACGATGGCCTTGCGTCCGCCGCGTCCCGCCAGGGCCTGCGCGCCCGTCTGGATGGCCCTGTAGAGGGCGGTGCTGCCGCCGCGAGTGAGCGCGTCGATGGCGGCGTTGGCCGCGTTGCGGTTGGTGGTGAAGTCCTGGCGCAGCGTCACCGTGCTGCCAAAGCCGTACACCGCCACCATGTCGCCGGCAGCCAACTGGCTCACCAGTTGCTTGGCGGCGGCCTTCTCGTTGTCGAAATCGGTCGAGCTCAGCGAGCCGCTTTGATCGATGAGGAGGACCAGCGAGAGCGCCCCGCCGGCGCCGGTCTGGCTCACCGGTCTCACTGTGATAGCGCGCGGCTGGCCGCCTTCCTTCAGGGACACGATGGCCTGCGAGTACGGCCCGATGGCCTTGGGAGCGCGTTCGGCAGCAATGATCTGGCGCATGTAGCGGTCCTCTTCCAGTTGCCAGCGTACCCTTGCCGGCGCCCCGCCGTGCCGCGTTTGTCAGGCCCGCTTGATGTTGTCGGCGGAGAAGTCCCACTCCACCAGGCGGCGCTGGCGGGCGGAGAGATTCACCATGTGGGCGCAGGCGGCGGCGTGGTGGCCGGCGGCGGCGTCCTGCCAGTAGGACTTGCGGGTGCGGATGGAGGCCACCCAGTGGCGGAAGTGCGACACCGTGGCGTCCTGGCCCTGCTCGCTGAACTGCTGCATGCCCGCCACCGCGCGGGGCTTCCAGGACCCGACGATCTCGCTCTGGCGCACCTTGGGGTCGCGCCAGTAGCCCTCCTCGAGCGCCCGCGGCCAGCTCTCGACGATCCAGCGGTTGTCCTCGACGGCCGCTTCCGGCAGGAAGGTCATGCCTCCGCCGCCCAGGTTGATAGTGCCTTCCGTGCCCAGGAACTGGAAGCTGCCCTCGGCGGTGGTCTGGTTGTTGAAGGTGGCGCTGAGGTTGACCACGAAGCCCTCGGGGTATTCGAGCACGGCGTTGAGCGTGTCATGGATGGAGGGGTCGCGGCTCTCCTTCCAGCGGTAGAGCTGGCCCAGGGCCAGCACCGCGGCGGGGGCCTTGGCGTCCATCAGGTAATGGATGGTGGTGCAGAGGTGGACGAACAGGTCGGTGGCTATGCCTCCGGAATAATCCTCGTAGCAGCGCCAGCGGAAGAAGCGCTCCAGACTGAAGGGGCGCTTGGGGGCCGGGCCCAGGAACATGTCCCAGTCCACGGTCTGCGGCGAGGCGTCCGGCGGAATGGGGTAGATCCAGGCGCCCGAGGCGGTGTTGCGGTTGAAGGCCGCGCGGACGATCGTCACCTTGCCCAGCTTGCCGGCGCGGATCATCTCGCGGGCCTGGCGCTGGATGGCGCTGCTCATGCCCTGGCTGCCCACCTGCACGATGCGCCCGGCGGCGCGAGCGGCCTGCGCAATCTCGACTCCCTCCGCGCTGCGGTAAGTGAGCGGCTTCTCGCAGTAGACGTCCTTGCCGGCCTTGATCGCGTCCAGCACCATGGCGCGGTGCCAGTGATCGGGGGTGACCACCACCACGGCGTCGATGGACTTCTGCGCCAGCACGTCCTGGTAGCTCTTGCAGGGTCTAGCGCGCCCGCGGGTGCGCTCGACGGCCCGCTCGAGGCGGCCCTTGTAAGCGTCCACCACGGCGGTGATCTCGACGCCCTCGACCTGGAGCAGGGCGGCGATCAACTCGTGCG
>VFZS01000163.1 GCA_016871095.1 Acidobacteriota bacterium | reverse complement strand
GCGGGAGAGAGATCCTGTTTGGAATTCATGATCATCTCCCAGGTGATTTCCAGGCCCGAGTAGGCGGACTCGCGCCCCATGATGCAGGTCATGGTGGTCTCGGCCACCGCCATGGCTTCGTTGATGTAGGGCCCCGTGCCCAGGATGCTGGCCATCATGTCGATGTGCTCCTGCACGTAGGGGTTCTTGCCCTTGACGCCCAGGTTGTAGCCGTTGCTGCGGCCCTTGGTCCCCACCAGCAGCTCGCTGACGTTTTGGGCGGAACCCTTGGGATACTGCCGGCAGTAACTGGACATATGCACGCCGTTGGCATACTCGAAGTCCGCGCTGATGTGGTCGTAGATGGTCCCGTAGACTTCCTCGCGCGGCCGCCAGGCCACGCCGCCGGAGGCCACCGCTTTCACCGGATGGGCGCCCATGAACCAGTTGCACACGTCGATGTTGTGCAGGTGCTGCTCGACGATCTGGTCGCCGCACAGCCACAGGTTGGAGTACCAGTTGCGGTTGTGGAACTCCATGTCCCCCCAGCGCGGATCGCGCTGGCCCTTGGGCCCCGGCCACCCCGCGCCCTGGAACTGAAGCACCGGACCGCCCACCCAGTAGGCGTAGCAGGCCACGATGTCGCCGATGGCGCCGTCGCGCACCTTCCGCCAGGTCTCGACGTACTCCTTCTGGGAGCGCCGCTGCGCGCCCGATTTCACGGTCAGCTTCAGCTCCTCGGACTTCCTGGCCGCGGCCATGAAGCGCCGCACGCCCACCGGGTCGGTGCCGAAGGGTTTCTCGCAGAAGACGTGCTTCCTGGCGTTGATGGCCGCCTCGAAGTGCTCCGGGCGGTAGCCCGGCGGGGTGGCCAGCAGCACGATGTCGATGTTGGAGGCGAGCACCTTCTTGAAGGCGTCAAAGCCCACGAAGCGGTGTTCGGGGTCCACCTTGACGCGCTCGCGGAGGGCGCCCAGCTTGGGATCCTCCCGCAGCCGCCGGATGGAACGCTCCAGGCGGTCCTCAAAGATGTCGCCCATGGCCACCACCTCGACGTTGGGGCAGCCTTCCAGGATGTTCTCGACCGCCTGCGTGCCGCGGCCCCCGCAGCCCACCACGCCGGCCCTCAGCGTGGCCGCGCTCACCGCGCGGGCCTGCTCGGGCTTGACGATCATGAAGGCGGAAGCGCCAGTGCCCGCCAGAAAGGATCTTCGCGAATACGGTGTGCTCTCCATCAACATGAACCTCGGTGGCCTATTGTACTGCATCTGGAGGAGCCAGAAGACAGGAGTCAGAACTAAGGATGGGCGCCGCCTGTGCCGGGCGAGCTCAGTCTGGCTTCTGACTCCTGACTTCTCCTGTACACTATTAGATTCCAAACACGGAGGTGGCTATGTCTGCCATTCGGGGCATCAATGTGGCCGCGGTGACCCCAAGACGCGAGGGCCCGGAAATCGACCTCGGGGCGACGTTCGAGCTGATCGAGTACCTGGCCGGCGCCGGGGTGGCCGGCATTGCGCTGCTGGGCACCACCGGCGAGTTTCTGCACTATGACCTCTCCGAGCGGGTGCGGCTGCTTGCGCTGGGCGTAAAGCGCAGCCGGGTGCCCATCATCGCCGGGGTGGGGCATTCCAGCCTCGACGGCGCTCTCGCCCTGGCCCGCGAGGCCGCCGACGCAGGCGCCGCCGCCGTGCTCCTGATGCCGCCCTACTTCTTCCGCTACTCCCAGGAAGAGGTCAAGGCGTTTTACCTGCACTTCGCCGAGGAGTTCAAAGGCGCACTCGACACCCTGCTCTACAACATTCCCTTCTTCACCACGCCGCTGGCCTGCGACAGCGCTCTGGAACTGCTCGCCACCGGTCTGTTCGCCGGCATCAAGGATTCCAGCGGCGACTTCGCCAGCTTCGAGCGCTTGCAGGCGGCCCGCGCCGCGCGGCCCTTCAACCTGCTGGTGGGCAACGACGTGATCTTCAGCCGGGCGCGCGCGGCCGGCGCTGACGGCGTGGTTTCCGGGGTGGCCTGCGCCGCACCCGAGCTGATGCTGGGTCTGGACCGGGCCATTGGCGCCGGCGCCAGCCTTCAGATCGAGCGGCTGGAGACGCGCCTCAAGGAGTTCATCGCGCGGATCGACCGTTTCCCGGTTCCGGTGGGCATCCGCGAGGCGCTCGAAGTGCGCGGGCTGAAAGTGGGGCCTCGCTCCGTGCCCCTGGGGCCGCAGGCGCAGCGGGAGGTTGAGGCCTTCCGGGAGTGGTTCCAGAGCTGGCTGCCCACGGTGCAGGAAGAGGCCCGATGAGCGACTGCATCGGAGACTTCCGCCGCGCCGGCCACCAGGCGGTGGACTGGATTGCCGGCTACCTCGAGAGCGTGCGGCAATACCCGGTGGTGTCGCGCGTCCGGCCGGGCGAACTGGTGGATGCGCTGCCCTCCACCGCCCCCGAGCAGGGCGAAGGTTTCGCGGCCATCTTCGAGGACTTCGAGAAGCTGATTTTGCCCGCGGTCACGCACTGGAATCACCCCGGATTTATGGCCTACTTCGCCTGCACCGGCTCGCCCCCCGCCATCCTGGCCGAGATGCTGGCCGCGGCGCTCAACGCCAACGGTATTCTATGGAAGACCTCCCCGGCGGTGACCGAGCTCGAGCAGGTGACCCTGGCGTGGCTGCGGCAGTGGCTCGGGCTGCCCGAGGAGTTCTTCGGCATCATCTTCGACACCGCCTCGGTGAGCAGTCTGCACGCCATCGCCGCGGCGCGCGCCATGGTGGCGCCGGAAACGCGGGAGGCGGGCGCTTCGCCGGACCTGGTGCTCTACACCTCCGAGCAGGCCCACTCCTCGATCGAGAAGGGGGCCATCGCGCTGGGGGTGGGCCAGCGCAACGTCCGCAAGATCCCGGTGGACGCCGGGTTCCGCCTGCGGCCCGAGCTGCTCGTCGAGGCCATCGAGCAGGACCTGGCGGCCGGATGCCGGCCGTTCTGCGTGGTGGCCACGGTGGGAACAACTTCGACCACCAGCATCGACCCCGTTCCGGCTCTGGCGGACATCGCCGACCGGTACGGGCTATGGCTGCACGTGGATGCCGCCTACGCCGGGGCGGCCGCCATTCTGCCCGAGTTCCGCTGGATCTTTGACGGCGTCGCGCGCGCGCATTCGCTGGTGGTGAATCCCCACAAGTGGCTGTTCACGCCCATTGATTTGAGCGCCTTCTACAGCCGCCGGCCGGATGTGCTGCGGCGGGCTTTCTCGCTGGTGCCGGAGTACCTCCGCTCCGGCGGCGACCCGCGGGAGCTCAACTACATGGACTACGGCATCCCGTTGGGGCGCCGCTTCCGGGCTCTCAAGCTGTGGTTCCTGATGCGCTACTTTGGGCGCGAGGGCATCCGCCGCGCGTTGCGCGCGCACATCGAGTGGGCGCAAGAGTTCGCCCGGTGGGTGGACGCCGACGCCCGCTTCGAGCGGGTGGCGCCGGCGCCGTTGTCGGTGGTGTGTTTCCGCTACCGCGGCTCGGACGACGACAACCTCCGGCTGCTCGAGGAGATCAACGCCTCGGGGAAGTTCTTCCTCTCGCACACCGCGCTGAACGGGCGCATAGTGCTCCGCCTCGCCGTCGGCAACCTGGGCACCGCCCGCGACGACGTGCGCGAGGTCTGGGAGATGATCCGCCAGGCGGCGACCGCATGAGTGGGACGTTCTTCACGCGCCCTTACCAGTTGGGGCACAAGCGGGTCGAGGGGCGGTTCGTCATCCCCTCGGGAATCCGCTGCACCCATGCCTCGACCATCGCCAGGTGCTTCGCCGAGGCGCCGGCCATCGGCGTCATCACCACCAAGAGCATCAGCGTGGCCCCCCGGGCCGGGTATCGCGAGCCGATCTTCGCGCGTTACGCCCCCGGCTGCTACATCAACGCCGTGGGTCTGGCCAACCCGGGCGCAGAAGCCTTCCTCGCCGAGTTCGCCGGGGTCGAGATTCCGCCCAACAGGTTCCTGCTGGTATCCCTGTTCGGCGGGGATGTCGCCGATTTCGTGGGGGCCGCCGAGATCCTCCAGCCCATCGCCGACGGTTTCGAGTTGAACATGTCCTGCCCGCATGCCAAGGGGTACGGGATTCAGATCGGCGAGGATGAGGAACTGGTGGTGGCCATCACCCGCGCGGTGGCCGCGGTCAAAGCGGTTCCGGTGTTCGTGAAGCTGTCGGCCACCATGCGGGGGCTGAGCTCGACGGCGCAGGCGGCGATCCGCGCTGGGGCGGCGGGCATCACCGTCACCAACAGCATCGGGCCGGCGCTGGCCGAGGTAGGAGTGGACCCGATTCTCTCGAACCGATACGGCGGACTCTCAGGCGATGCGATCCGGCCGCTGGGGCTGCGGTCGGTCGAGCAGGTACGGCAGGCCATCGGCGCGGGTCCGGTCATCATCGGCATGGGCGGCATAGGCACGGCGGAACACGTGGCGCAGTTTCGCAAAGCCGGGGCGGACCTGTTCGGAGTGGGCAGCGCGCTGACGGGCATGGACAGCGCGGCCATGAGCGCCTACTTCGCCAGACTACAGGACCAGTGCGGTCGCGGCTTCTCGCTGGGCGAGGAGGCCGCCCCGCGGCCGGACATCGACATGTCCTACCGTGCCTCGAAGCTGGTCTCGAGGATTCCGGTCGCTCCGGGCCTGTTCAAAATCCACCTGGAGCGGCTGCCGCGGGAGTACCGCCCGGGCGAGCTGGCCGGCAAGTACTTCTTCCTGAGCGTGCCGGGCGTCGGTGAAAAGCCCTTTGCGATTCTGTCGGCCGCCGAACGCAGCGTCTTCGTGCGGACGGTGGGCTGCTTCAGCCGCTTTCTTGAAGAAACTCCGCTGGGCACACCCATCCTGCTGCGGGGGCCATACGGCGCGGGACTGCCCCGGTTCGAGAATCGCACGCTGGTGCTGGTGGGCGGGGGGACGGGCATCGCCTCTCTGCTCGAGATCGCTTACGCCTGTGCCCCCGCCAATCAGCTCCGGTTCCTGCTCGGCGCGCGCACTCGGGACGGCTTCTTCGACCTGGACGAGTTTCACCGGCTCGGCGACGTTCTCCTGGCTACGGACGACGGCACGGCAGGGTTCCACGGCACGGTGGCGGAGCTGCTGCGCCACGAGATGCGGGCGCCGGAGGAGGGCCTGACCTTCATCAACTGCGGGCCCGAACCGATGGTGCACGCCTGCTTCGAGATTGAGCGTGAACTGGCGCCGGCGGAGCACATCTGGGGCGCCATCGAGTACATGACCAGTTGCGGGGTGGGCATCTGCGGCAAGTGCGCCTCGCCGACGGGCAGCCTCACCTGCATCGACGGGCCGTTCCTGCCGTACGCGGAGTTTCTGCCCCGCTGCCGCCCGGCCCCAAATCGGGCGGCTGTGCCTTTTGTGTAGTCAAGACCCCGTATTCCTTCGTGCTCAACAACTTGCGGCCGCCCGGCAGAGGCCTTCTGTCGAGGTGTTAGGCATGCTGCAACGTAGGGCTTGTGCTCAGATTCATCCTTGCTCTTCTGGCCGCCATCCGCGTGTTCTTCCGGAGTAGCGGCGACACCGCCCTCGAGGTTCAGGCCCTCCGACAACAGGTCGCCGTGCTCAAGCGGAGACGACCCCGTCCCCGGCTGAAATGGCCGGACCGGTTCTTCTGGACAAGCCTCCGTCAGATTTGGCCTCGCCGGGCCGACGTCCTCGTCATCGTCAAGGCGGAGACCGTCGTCGGCTGGCATCGCGCCGGCTTCCGCCTCTACTGGCGTTGGCGATCTCGTCCGCAGGGCGGTCGGCCCAAGACCACCCACGAAATCCGTGCGCTCATCCGCCGGATGGCGGAAGAGAATACAGGCTGGGGTGCGCCCAAGATCCACGGAGAACTTCTGAAACTCGGGTGGGAGGTCTCGGAACGAAGCGTGGCCCGGTACCTGCGGCGCATTCGTCGCCGGGGAGACGGGACCACTCACCGCAGCGCCTGAAAGCGCGCCTCGACGATCCCCGTTCCGCCGTAGCGTTTCCATGGCCTCTCCGACGGGACAGCTTGGCCAACCCTGCGACGAGTGGGGTCTCGGCGGCGGTTCAGCGGTACGCAGGAATGTACCTTGTGGCGGATCCGGTCTTGACTACCCCGCACCCTTCGGAAAGAGCTGGGCTGATGAGTCCTGTTCGCTATTGCCATATGTTCACGGAACGTGCACAGTTGAATACAGTGAACAGTAACCATTATGAAAATGCAGGATCGACCGGTGCTCGAAGCCGCGCTAGCCGCATTGAACCGGACGGCCGGCCTGACCGCGCGGGTGGTTGGGCCTAGGGACCGGCATCCGGCTCATGCCGATGCGGTGCTGGAGATCCGGGCAGAAGGCCGCACATTTCGCTTTGTCGCCGAGGTCAAAGCAGTGGACCGGTTCGAGACCCCCGCTCAGGTGAAGAGGCAGTTCACCGGTCATGCTCCCGCGCCGCTCCTGGTGGCGCCCTACATCACCCGGGGAACCGCTGAGCGCTGTAGGGATCTGCGGCTGGCTTTCATCGACACGGCGGGCAACGCCTATCTCGACCGTCCGGGGCTTCTGGTCTGGGTTATCGGTCAGGAACGGCCGGCAGAACTGAAGCGACACCGGTTTCGGGCGCTCCACCCAGCCGGACTCAGGATCACCTTCGCGCTGCTGTGCCGCCCGCACCTTGTTCAAGCCACCTATCGCGCTATCGCGCAAGCAGCGAATGTGGCCCTGGGAACGGTCGGCCCCGCGCTCAAAGACCTGGAGGCTCGCGGCTTCGTCCGGGCGGGCGCGGCAGCGCGGCGCCTTCTCGAACCGCGGCGGTTGCTGGAAGAGTGGGTGACCCACTACCTCACGGCTCTGCGCACGAAACTGAATCCCCGGCGGTTCGATGGAGACCTGGAGGCCCTGGAGAAGGCGGACCTCGAAGGGTATGGCGCGTGTTGGGGAGGAGAAGTGGCCGCCGACAGACTCACGCATATGCTGCAACCGGCCACCTTCACGATCTATGCTGGCGAGCCGATCGGCGCGCTGGTTGCCGGACAGCGTCTGCGCGCGCGCCCGGCGGGCCGTATCGAGGTGCTCGACATCTTCTGGAGGTTCGATCCGGAACGCGACCGCTTAGGCCTTGTGCCTCCTCCGCTGATCTACGCTGACCTCCTCGCGACACAGGATGGCCGCAACATTGAGGCGGCCAAGCTCATCTACGACCAATTCATCGAGCCCGCGTTTCATTCTGCCCGTTAGGCCCGTGGAGCCACACCTCCCAGTACGGACTTCCAGGCCCCCACCTTGTTTGACTCAATCGCGCCGGCGCTCTGGTGCAGGGAGTGCGCGAACAAGGCGTGTTTCCGCAAGGATATGCAGACGAGGGCCGCCCTCCGCCAGCATTCTCCAGTTGGAAACGTGCGTGAGCCTTCGGCCAGGCTGTGTAGGAGTTGGAGGCGACCGATTTCGGGCTGAAATAGGCCGCCAGGATGCGGTGCACCGAGGTGCGCCCGATCTGGAGAGGAGGGGCGATCTCGGTTTGGCGGACACCGGTGCGAGGGAGCTGGCGGACCTGGTTGGCAGGCAGGGCCGCAGTGGCGGGCCGCCCCAGCCGCTGGCGGTTCATCGCTTACCCAGAGTCGACGTCCGCGCCGGCTCGCGCCAGCATCGAGCTTCGAGTCAGGCGGCGCAGGGCCCCCCGCCTGTACTACACTCGCTGAGTTTCTTTGCGCGCCGCGAAGATTCTGGAGCCTTTGGTGGGGCGAGCGTCCACGCTTGCGAGCCGGCATCCTTGCCGGCTTACCTGCCGCGGGCTCCGGGCGCGGCCCAAAGCTGGTTGGAAAACCAGCTCGCAAACCTGGAGGTTCGCCCCACGGAACCGCCAGCAGGGCTTTGGTTGCGGCTATGCCGCGCTGTGTCACAGCAGCCGCTCGGGCCGCGGCTTGGCCAAGCGGCGCTCCAGGCGGGCTTCCCGCTGGCGCAGCTCGACGGAATCCGCCACGGCGATGGCCTGCCGCACCAGCTCGAGAGCCCGCGCGTAGTCCCGCTCCCGATGCTCGTAGTGCTTGGCCAGCTCCGCGAGCGCCGCCGCGCGGTACGGATTGCGTCCCGAGGCCAGCTCTTCGAACACTTCGAGCGCCTGCGCCAGCCGGCCGAGCCGCTTCTCCAGCAGCGCCCTATCCCACAGGGTGCGGAACAGCAGCTCGTCGGGCAGTCCCATCTCCACGGCGCGGCGCATCAGCTCGAGCGCCTGCTCGCGCCCGCCCGAGCTCACGAACCAGCGCGACAGCCCCACCAGGTCCGCCCCGTGCACCAGCGGCGCTTCGCCCGGCGAGCGGAAGGCGAACGGCACAATCCCCGTCAGGCAGGCCAAGCTCAGTATGTCGATGGCGTTGTGGTGGAAGATGGGCGCCACGCGGAAGGCCTGCTTGGTGCGAAGATACTCGAAGTATACGTAGGGAATCATTTCCCCGGGCAGGTCGCCCTCGCGCTCGACCCCCAGGATCTGGAGCTCCAGATCCACCAGGCGGCAGCTTTCCACGCGCAGCTTCCACAACCGGCGCGCTCCGAACAGCAGATCCAGGTGGCGCAGCCGCGCGAACGGCGGCGTCTGCCGCGCCATGCGGTAGCGCGTCTCCAGCAGCGGCTGGTCGTAGGCCTTGCCGTTGTAGGTGACCAGCACATCGAACTCCTCGAGGTGCCGCGCCAGCCCCCACAGCAGGCTCGACTCCTCACCGTAGTCGCGCATGAAGAACTGCCGCAGGTGGAATCCCGCCTCCGAGATGCGCCCCACGCCCACCAGGAAGGCGTAGGTCCCCGTGCCACCGGCCAGCCCGGTGGTCTCGGTGTCCAGAAACGCCCAGCGCGCCGGCGGCGCCGGGCTGATCTCGCGGCCCGACAGCGGACCCAGCAGGTCCTCGGGCAGCTCCGCCAGATTCGAGATGTCGAAGCTGCCGTGCCGGCGGTGCCGCTCCCAGGTCCTCTCGGTTTCGAAGTGGAAGCCGTAGGGGGTCTCGACCGCCTGCCCGCTCATCCACTCCTCGATGAAGAGCCGGGCGGGCTTGGACTCCGGCTTGGGGGCGGCGGCGTACTTCTTGTCGATCTGCGCCATCTTGCGGCGGAGCGCGTCGAGTTGTTGGTGGAGGTCGCTCACCGGGGCGTTCGCCTTTTATTTGCCCAGTGTAGCGGCGGCCGCGCAGAACCGCAAGTCGGGCCGCGATGCTAAAGTAGTAGGTTGAGCACCTCACAGGTGGTGGGAGAAGTCAAAGCCGGCATGTTGTCCCGTCCCGCGGTATCTGGCGGTAGGCCGTGAAGCGTTACGCCGTAGTGGCCGCCTCCGTGCTGATCCAGGCCTGCCTCGGCGGCATCTATGCCTGGAGCGCCTTCGCGCCCCACCTGGCCAGCGCGCACGGGATCAGCGCCGGGCAGTCCGGCCTGATCTTCGGAGTGGCCCTCGC
>VFZS01000162.1 GCA_016871095.1 Acidobacteriota bacterium | reverse complement strand
GCCGGGAAATGCCCCAGTCGCGCAGGCTGTAAGTAACCGCCCCTCTGCCGAAGCCTTCCGCTTCCGCCTTGGCGTTCATGCGGGCGCGGGCTTCGGCGCTGGGGAGGCCCGAGAACTCGCCCGAGTTCTCGCACACCCCATCGGGAATAAAGGCCACCTGCATGGAGGCCGCCTCCGCCAGCTCTCCGTCCACCGGCCGGATGACGGGCCGGATCTCGATGCCGTAGCGGGTGCAGAACTCGAAGTCGCGCTGGTCATGCCCCGGGACCGCCATGATGGCGCCCGTGCCGTAGCCCATCAGCACGAAGTTGCCCACCCAGACGGGGATGCGCTCGCGGTTGTAGGGGTTGATGGCGTAACGGCCGGTGAAGAGGCCTTCCTTGAGAAGGTCGCCCGGGTCGCGGTGGGCGCGCTCGTCGATCATGACCTTGACCTGCTGCCGGGTGGCCTCATCGACCAGCTCGTCAACCAGCGGATGCTCGGGGGCCAGGATCACACAGGTGGCGCCGAAGATGGTGTCCACGCGGGTGGTGAAGACGCGGATGGGCTTGCCCGATTCCTCGAGGCGGAAATCCACCTCCGTGCCCTCGGAGCGACCGATCCAGTTGCGCTGCATGGTGAGGACACGCTCGGGCCAGCCGGCTTCGATCTGGTCCATGTCGGCCAGCAGCTCGTCGGCGTAGGCGGTGGTTTTCAAAAACCACTGTTCGAGCTGCCGCTGCTCGACGGGAGTGGTCTCGTGACGCCAGCAGCAGCCGTCCACCACCTGCTCATTGGCCAGCGTGGTGGCGCACTCGGGACACCAGTTCACCAGAGCCTGCCCGCGGTAGGCCAGCCCGCGCTCGTACATCTTGAGGAAGAACCACTGGTTCCAGCGGTAGTAGTCGGGCTCGCAGGTGGAGACCTCACACCTCCAGTCGTAGGCGAAGCCGAAGCGCTGGAGCTGGCCCTTCATGTGGGCGATGTTGGAGAGGGTCCACTCGCGGGGATGCCGGCCGCGGGAGATGGCGGCGTTCTCGGCGGGCAGGCCGAAGGCGTCGAAGCCCATGGGGTGCAGCACGTTGTAGCCGCGGGCCCAGTGGTAGCGGGCCAGCGCGTCGCCGATCGAGTAGTTGCGCACGTGGCCCATGTGCAGCGCGCCGCTGGGGTAAGGGAACATCTCCAGCACGTAGTACTTGGGCTTGGAGGAGCCCTCCTCGGCTTGGTGGAGCGGGGTGTCTTTCCAGCGCTCGAGCCATTTCGGCTCGATGAGCGTGTGGTCGCAAGTCTTTTCCGGCATGGGTATTACAGGCAGGCGCGCCGCCAGGGGCGCAGAGTCCCATCGTAGCAGAACTCAGCCGTGGCCCCGCTTGTGCGATGATCGCGTGAGCGGCGATGTGGAGGGAAGGTCCCACCCCTACTGTTCCGAGGGAGGGTCCGGGATCTGCTCAGGCGGAATCCAGATCACCTTGCCGTCGCGCCAAGTGGCAATCGGGTGTCCCAGGCGCTTATGCACAACCAGCGCTTCGCGAACAGCCTTCGTGAGCGCCCGGTCAATGGGCCAGCCCTCACGAAACTTGGCGGCAATCTTACTTTCAGGCTCCGCAGGCATGCAGATGCCTCGCTTCCAGTTTACTCCCGATAGACTCGTCGTGGACGGTGACCACCGGGCCTCTACCCTCCGCCAGGAGTCGCGGCGCGCGGGTGTTGTCATAGAAGCGCCAACTGGTTGCCAACGGGCGGTACAGCTTGAAGAAGTTCCTAAGCCCGGTCTCATAACGACGCCGGACGGTCAGTTCCGGCACCCAGTGACCCCCAGCCCGGGTCCTCTCCAAGACCCTGGCAATACACAACTCCGGCGAGGGTAGCCACAAGAAGACCATTCGAAACTCGTAGCTGGCAGAGACCAGGCCTCGAATCCAGGGAGCGAAGCCGCGACTGGCCAGCGTGGTTTCGAAGGCAAAGTCCACACGCCGCGCCGCGAGCTCCCGCAGCCGCCGCAACATCAGCCGGCCTGCGTCGATTGACACCGTGTGCGGCGAATAAGCGCTGAGTCCTTGGGCGATGGTATCAGCGTTGACGAACTCAGACACGCCGAGTTCTCCTCTGAGCAGGTCCTGAGCCGCCGTACTCTTCCCCGCTCCATTGGGCCCGGCCAGCAAAACAACGTTTGGCGGAGCGTGTCCCATTCGCCCGACTCCCTATTGGATCAAACCCGAGGAGTCCATTGCGAACCCGCAGGGGCGGGTCGCCACGCCTGCCACTTGGCTGGGCCGAGCTCTTGTGCGATGATCGCGTGAGCCACGATGTCGAGGCTTCTTGTAGCCGTGCTGGGGTGCGCCGGCCTGTGGGGCCAGGACCTCGCGCCGGGGACGGTCGCCGACCGGATCCTGGTCGAAAAGAAGGCCCGCAAGCTCACGCTGCTGCGCGCGGGCAAGCCGCTGAAGAGCTACCGCGTCGCGCTGGGGCCCGAACCGGTCGGCGACAAGCAGTGCCAGGGCGACAACCGTACCCCGGAAGGCATCTACACCATCACCGGCCGCAACGCCCGGAGCCAGTTCCACCGCTCACTGCGGATTTCCTACCCGGACGCGGCGCACCGCGCCAGGGCGCGCCGGCTTGGCTGCTCGCCCGGCGGGGACATCATGATTCACGGGCTCGGCCGGGGGTTTCGCCACCTCGGCAGGCTGCACACTCTGGTGGACTGGACCGCCGGCTGTATCGCGGTGACCGACGGGGAGATCGAGGAGATCTGGCGCGCCGTGCCCGACGGCACGGTGGTCGAGATCCGCCCGTGAGGAAGCCCGCGGACAGCGGGTAACCCCATGGGCTACGCTCGGGAGGAGAGGTGTCCCGGTGCGTTCCTTCAGAATCCTGGTGGCGGCCTGCGAGGACGGATACGGGCCGTCGGCGCTGGCCTCCTACATCGTCAAGGCTCTCGCCACCCGCAAGGATCCGGTCTTCGAGGTCACGCTCTGGAATGCGACTCGCCTCGCCTACAACCGCGGCCTCTACCAGGGTCTCCGCCGGGTCCGCGTCGAGGCCGTGGACAACCTGATCGAGCTGGTCAAGCCCGGCGGGATCATTTCCATCCGCCAGACGCTGGACCGGATCGGGCCATACCGCCAGCGCAGCGACGCCTACCCCGGCGACGCGCGCCGCTGCGAATTCGACCTGGTGCTGGACGTGGGTGTACCCGCCGCGGCGCGCTGGGCGGCCCGGTGGGGTGTGCCATCCATCACCGTGTTCGACCACGCCTGGAGCAAGACCCTGGCGATGATCGGGGAAGACCTTGCGGCCATGGGCCGTCCCGCAGGTCGGGCGGACCGCGAACCCTGGGAGGAGCTGATCGCTGAGGTTCGCAAGGACGAGGAGCGCGCCGAACAACTGCTGATGTTCCCACCCTTTATGACCCCGGACGTCTTCCTGCGCTACTGGCGTGAGGAGCTCGGGGTGGCGCCCCGGCGGCTCGGCGGCACGCTGGGCGGCCAGCCAGAGTGCAGTCGTGAAGAGGCGCGACAGCGGCTTGGGATCACCGAGCCGGGCCCGACGGTCCTGATCCAGGCGGGCGACACACCGGTGTGGGCCGGGTCTCTGGAGAGGCTGACGGCGGAGTTCGTCCGGGAGGACGAAGCGCTGGGAGCCAACGTTGTCATCTACGTGCCCCGCTCACTCCCGGCGGCGGATTTCGACGACACGCGCCTGCGCCGGGTGAGGAAGCTCCGGCCGGTTCCGGGAGGGACCATCCAGCGCATCCTGCCCGCGGTGGACTTCATGCTCACCCGGGCTGGCGGCGGCTCGGTTAACGACGCAGTGGCCTGCCGCGTTCCCTTCGCTTGCGTCGAGGAGCCCGGGCAGAGCCAGATCGAGGAGATCCTGCGCGCCGGCTGCGCGGCAGGGCTGACCCGGCGAATCCAGAAACGGGACTTTGACGCCGATCCCGCCGGGGTGGCGCTTCGGCAGTGGGAGGACCCGAAGTTGGCGGAGGACAACCGGGAGTCCCTGATGCGGATGGGGAGAGTCAGACGTGGGGCGGAGATGATAGTGGTTGAACAGGTGCTAAGGCGGTTGGGAAGCTTAAGGGGCTAAGGGAAAAGCCTGGCTTCGCCTTTTCTTCGCGTAAAAGTTTGATTCCAGAAGAGAAAGGTCTTGATCGGGTGGCGTGAATGTGTCACAATCTGGCTGCTAGGTGGCTGGATAATGCTGGATACCGAGGCCCAAACCGTCCCTCTCCCTCCTCCTCAGGCCATCTACCATTCCCGTGTCGATGACAAGGGCCGCCTGAAGGTACCCCGGGACTTCGAGAACTATCTGAGGTCTTTGCCTGACCCTCACTTCTTCGTCACCACCTTGGACGAGCGTGTCGCTCGCATCTATAGTAGGGCCAACTGGCTTGAGAATGCAAGGCTTTTCGAAGAGTGCCACGAGGATGTGGACGAGCTCGAGGAGGTCGCCTTTCTCACCCGCGTCTACGGCGCGGAGTCGCCGCTGGATAAGGACGGCCGCATCCTGATCCCGCCTCAGCTCCGGCGCAAGCTGGGCCTCGAGAACCAGCCGGTGTGGGTGGGCTACTTCAAGGGGGCGGTCGAGGTCTACAGCGAGGCGGTTTACCAGGAGATGATGCAGCGCGCCCCGGTGAACCTGAAGGAGAAGGTGAAGGCGCTGCGCCGGCGAGGCCTGAAGTAACGATGTATGGAACACGTGCCGGTTCTGCTGCGGGAGGCCCTGGAGCTGCTGGCCGTGCGCCCGGAGGGCCTGTATTGGGACGCCACGGCCGGCCTGGGAGGCCACACCGCGGCCATCGCGGCGCGGCTCACTACCGGCCTGGTGATCGCCACCGACCGGGACGCGGAATCCCTGGAGCTGGCGCGGCGGAACACCTCCGCTTTCTCCGGCCGGATACGGTTCCGCAAGGCCGCTTTTTCGGAATTGAGAGCTACGCTCGCGGAGCTGGGCATCGCGAAGATGGACGGGCTGCTAGCGGACTTGGGTTGCAGCCGTTGCCAATTACTCAGCCCCGAGCGGGGGCTCTCACTGTCAGTGGATGGACCACTGGACGGAAGAATGGATCGCTCCACCGGACCCACGGTGGGCGATCTGGTCAACACCAGAAGCGCAAAGGAGATCGCCGACTCGTTGCATTCTCTCGGCGAGATACGGAGGGCAAGGAAGATAGCTGCGAGCATCGTGGCGGCGCGGCCCATTCGCAGCACGCTGCACCTGGCCAGCGTGGTGGCGAAAGCCGCGCCGTTTACGAAGCGCATCCACCCCGCCACGCAGACCTTCATGGCCTTGCGCCGCTGGGTCAATCAGGAGCATCAGGAACTAGTCGCCCTGCTCGCCGGAGCCCCCGAGCTGGTGGCCAGCGGCGGCCGCATCGTCATCATGAGTTTCATGAGTTTGGAGGACAGGCTGGTAAAGCAATCCTTCCGGGAGCTGGAGAGGCAGGGGCGGGCGAGGCTGCTCACCAAGCGGGTGATCAGGCCGTCCGAGGAAGAGGTTTCGGGCAATCCCGCGTCGCGCAGCGCCAAGCTGCGCGCGCTGGAGATGACATAGCAGGGTAACAGCATGGCGACCATGGCAGCAGTCTATCGAAGGATGCCGGCCGGGAGTCTCACGGCGGCCACGCCGCCGCCCGGCGGGGAGGAAACGGACGGCGTTTTCCAGTTGCGGCCCTTCCCCTTCGAGGATGTCTATTGGCATCACAAGCGCATTGACAACAGCCGTGTGGTGCGGCAACCCGACCCGGGGGCGCGGCTCAAGTGCTGGCGGGGCCTCGGGCTGTCGGCCCTGGTGGCCCTGGCGATGATATTCCTGTCGCTGCCCAACGCCCTGGGCACCATCGCCGGCTACCGCACCCAGGAACTGGAGGCGGAGCGCGCCGGGCTGCTGGCTGAGAAGGCCCGCATGGAGGTTCAGGAGGCCGCCCTGCTGAGCCCGCAGCGCCTGGAACAACTGGCTCCGGAGATGGAGTTGCGCGATCCCCTCCCCCAGCAGATCCTGACGCTCAATCCCAAGGCCGACGGCACACTGGCCGGGCTGGTCCAGAGCAAGTAGCCGCGCGGTTTCATCCCGGGAGGCCGGAAGTGGATTCGCGGTCCAACACCCAGAGCACATCCCGGCTGTTCGTGCTGGCCGGCCTGGCCCTGGTGTGGGCTTTCCTGATCTTCTGGCGGCTGGTGTATCTCCAGGTGGTCCGCCACGAGGCATCGCTCAGGGAAGCGGCCCAGCAGCACGATCTGGCGGTGGAGATCCCAGCCGAGCGGGGAGCGCTGTTCGACCGCACCGGCCGGTTGCTGGCCAAGAGCCTGTTTCTCGACTCCGTACACATCAACCCTCGCCAGTTGGCTGACGACGAAGTGGCGGCCGACGTGCTCTTCCCCGTCCTCGGCCTGGACCGCGGTGAGCTGCTGAGACGCATCCGCCAGCCGATGCGCTGCCTGGGGTGCCACAAGCCGCGCGAGAACCGCCGCGGATTCATGTGGGTCAAGCGCCGGATCAGCCCGCGGGAGAGCGAGAGCATCCGCAGCCTGAGTTCACACCTGAAATGGATCCAGACCACGCCCGAGCCCCAGCGCTACTACCCCAACGGCGCGCTGGCGCCGCACGCCGTGGGCACGGTGGACGTGGATGGCAACGGTATCCTGGGTCTGGAGCAGGCCCTGGACCCGGAGCTGGCGGGGCAGCCGGGTCAGATGCGGCTGCTGCGCGACGTGCGGGAGCGGCCTATCGAGTCGGAGCTGGTGCGCCCCGTGCGGCACGGGACCAGCATCACGGTGACCTTGGACGGCGGCATCCAGTTCGTGGCGGAACGCGAGCTGCGCGCCGCCGCGCTGGCCGCGCGCGCCGACAGCGGCAGCGTCGTGGTGATGATCCCGTCCACGGGCGAGGTGCTGGCCTTCGCCAGCTTCCCCTCCTTCGACCCCAACGAAACGCCCAAGCCGGGAGAATCCCCTCACGTCCGCTTCAACCACGCCTTCTCGGTGCCCTTCGAGCCGGGATCGGTCTTCAAGATCGTGACCCTGGCAGCGGCGCTGGACGCGGCCGGTATGCGCCCGGACGACCGGATCTTCTGCCACCACGGCCGCCTGAGCCTGTTCGGGCGCGTGATCCGCGAGGCCAAAAAGGGTTTTGGGTGGCTTAGCGTGGCGGAGGTCCTGGAGCAATCGTCCAACATCGGGGCCATCGAGATCGGGCGGAAGGTGGGTGACCAGAGGATGCTGGAGTACGTGCGGCGGATGGGCTTCGGGCAACGCACCGGATTGCCGCTCCCGGCCGAGTCGGCGGGCACGGTGCGCAACCTGCCCAAGTGGACGGCGACCTCGCTGGCTTCGGTGGCCATGGGGCACGAGATCTCGGCCACCACCTTACAGCTCGCCCGCGCCTGCTCGGTGATCGCCAGCGGCGGTCTGCTGGTGAAGCCGCGCCTGGTCCTGCGGCGGCTGGAGCCGGGGGGCAAGTGGGCCGCCGAGCCGGCCGAGCCGCCGCAGCGCATTCTCAAACCCGAGACCGCCATCGCGCTGCGCCAGATCATGGAAGGGGTGGTGCTGCGGGGCACCGGCAAGCAAGCCCGGGTGGAGGGCTATTCTTCCGGCGGCAAGACCGGCACCGCGCAGATCTGGGACCCGGTGGCCCGGCGCTACACCAGCCGCTACAACGGGTCATTCGTGGGTTTCGCTCCGGTCGCCAACCCCGCCGTGGTGGTGGCGGTAGCCTTGAACGGGGTGCGGGAATACGGCGGCGTGGTGGCCGCGCCGGTGTTCCGGAAGGTGGCGACCGAGGCCTTGCTGCTGCTGGACGTGCCCAAGGATCTGCCGGAGCCGCCGCTCGCGCCGTCACGGGAGCCGGTAGCGCCTGACGACCTGGCCATCGCGGAGCTGAGCGCGCCGCCGGAGGACCTGCCGGCGACTCCCCTCCCGGTCGAGGCCGCCGCCGTGCCGCCGCTGCCCGCGCCGCCGTCCGCTCCACCCACCCCGGCGCAGGCGCCGCTGGCCGCCAACGGGCTGCGCGCTCCGCATTTCACCGGCAAGAGCCTGCGGGCGGTGCTCGAGGAATCGCTGGCAGGCGGCGTGCCTGTCGAGATCGTGGGCGCCGGAATCGCCCGCACCCAGATGCCGCCCGGGGGCGCCCCTCTCACGCCGGGCCAGAGCGTGCGCGTGGAGTTCCGGTGAGCCTATGACGCTGCGCGAGGTGCTGGCCGGCATCCCGCTGGAATCCCCCTTGCCCGAGGGTCGCGCCGAGACTCCCGTCGAGGGCCTGGCTTACGACTCCCGCAAGGCCGCCGCCGGATATCTGTTCTTCGCCTTCCCGGGCCACAAGGCGGACGGGCGGGACTTCGCCGCTGACGCACTGGCGCGGGGCGCCATCGCCGTGGCCAGCGAATCTCCCGCCCCTGAGGCGCTCTGCAACCGCTGGATCCAGGTGCGGCACGGACGCCAGGCGCTGGCCGTGGCGGCCCGCGATTTCTTCCGCCGGCCGGACGAGCGGCTCCGGCTGGTGGGCATCACCGGAACCAACGGCAAGACCACCACCGCCTACCTGCTGGATTCCATCTTCCGGGCGGCCGGCCACGCCACGCTGCTGGTGGGCACCGTCGAGCACCGCCTGGTCGGACGGGCCATTCGGGCGGTCAACACCACACCGGAATCGCTGGACCTGGTGGGCCTGCTGGCGGAACTGGAGCGGGCCGGCGGCACGCACGCGGTCATGGAAGTCTCCTCACACGGGCTGGCGCTGGGCCGCGTCTATGCCCTGCATTTCCACACCGCGGTATTCACCAACCTCAGCCGCGACCACCTGGACTTCCACTCCGGGATGGAGGACTACTTCGCCGCCAAGTCCCGGCTGTTCGAAGGGGCGGGCGCGCCGCCGCCGCGTTTCGCCGTGGTCAACCACGACGACCCCTGGGCGCGCAAGCTCCCCCTGACCGGCAGCGCCGAGACCCTCACCTACGGGCTGGAGCCCGGCGCGGAGGTGCGCGCCGAGAACGTCACCGCAGGTTTCGAGGGTCTGCGCTTCGAGGTGTGCCGCGGCGGCGAGCGATATCCGCTAAGTTCGCCCCTGCCGGGCAGGATGAACCTGTACAACATCCTGGCGGCTTGGAGCGCGGCCGCCACCTGCGGCGTGGCGCCGGAATTCATGGCCCGAGGCATCGCGGCCTGCGGCTCGGTGCCAGGCCGCTTCGAGAAGGTCGACCAAGGCCAGCCCTTCCTGGTGGTGGTGGACTACGCCCACACGGACGATGCGCTGCGCAATGTCATCTCGGTGGCGCGCGCGCTGGAGCCGCGCCGCGTGATTACCCTGTTCGGCTGTGGCGGCGATCGCGACCGCGCCAAGCGGCCGCTGATGGGCGAGGCCGCCGCCGAGTTGAGCGACTTCGTGGTGCTGACTTCGGACAACCCCCGCTCCGAAGACCCCTTGGCCATCATCAACGATGCGCTG
>VFZS01000161.1 GCA_016871095.1 Acidobacteriota bacterium | reverse complement strand
GCCGCCGTGGCGCTGATTGTCCCTTGGGATTTTCGCACTACGGCGATCGGAGAACATTGAATTCGTCCGTGTCTGCTTGTGTCAGGAGGAAGAGAGTATGAATCGCTTTCAGAGGATCATCGCAGGTGCGGCATTGATGCTGCTGGTGCTGTCGTCGGCCGCAGTCCAGGCCGCCAGCCCGAAAGTCCGGGAGACGGTCATTGCCGGCAGCCCGGACCACTTCATGGAGGCCCGGCATGTGGTACTGAAGGGCTCCGACTTCGAGATCGGGAAGCAGATGGCCGCCGTAGCCATGCGGGAGGGCATCAAGGCCCGGAAATCCAGCAACCGCCTGCTCAGCCGCTGCAAGCGCCTGTACTTTGCGCGGAACTACCCGGCCCACATCGAACGGATGAAGGGGACGGCTGCCGCCTTTGGCTTGCCATTTGAGGATGACCAGTACGACTTCTCGGGCCTGTGGCAGTCCTCCATGCCCGCCCCCGCCTGCTCGGCGGTGTTTTACCCCGGGTCGTCGACGGAGAATGGGCACAGCCTGCTGAGCCGCAACTATGACTTCATTACCGGAACGCTGCGGGGAACGGCTCCGAAGCCCGGCGAAAGGGCGGTCATGGCCCGGCCCTATCTGATCGAGATGCACCCGAACAAGGGATACGCCTCCCTGGCCATGAGCGCCTTCGACATTTTGGGGGGAGTCCTGGATGGCGTCAATTCGGAAGGGCTCACGGTTTCGATCCTGGACGACGGAACCGCGGAAGCGGTGGGAAGGGAAGCAGGCGATGAGGTCGGCTTTCACGAGATCCAGTGCGTGCGCTATGTGCTGGACAACTGCAAGACCGCCGAGGAAGCCAAGGCGGCGCTGCTTTCCATGAAGCACTACTACGCCCTGACCCCCTGCCACTACATCGTGGGGGACCGCTTTGGAAGATCCTTCGTCTTCGCATTCTCCCCTATTCGCAACCGGCGCCTGATCACGGAGGGGAAAGGACCTCAATGCCTTACGAATCACCTCATCGGAAGGCCGGTGAAGGGACGCGAATGGAGCGTGGCACGCTACCAGAAGCTGGCGGCGGCCACAGCCGCCAAGACGAAATTCAGTCTCGCGGAGATTCGAGATATCAACGCGAGCGTGGCCATTCCGCCGGTAGCAGCCCGGCCCGGAGTGAACCGGACGCTGTGGTACGCGTTATACGATTGCGACGCGCGCAGTCTGAACATCCGCTTTTACCTCGGAGAGAAACCGGATCCGGCCGATCCGAAGAAGGTGATCTTCAGCTACTCCGAACCAAAGGAATTCGTCTTGAGCACTCGGACCAAGTAGGGCCGGCTCCACTCGGCCAGGGCAGGCCGGCGGGTCGGCCACCGGCTCACCCGCCGACTTGCTCCGCCGTCTCGAAGATCGCGCGCACGTTGTCGTCGGGCGTTCCGTGGTCCATGTTGATGCAGCAGACCGCCACGTTCGATGTGCGCCCCGCCGCCTTAAGCAGCTTCTCCGTGTCGCGGCGCACCTCATCCACGGTGCACTGAAGCACGCGGAGCGGGCTGAGGCGCAGGCTGAGGAAGGCCTCCGGAAGAAGCTCTGAGCAGCGCGCCACGTCGCTGCCCCAGCCCACGTCATAGAAACTCGCTCCGGTCTGCGCGTACAGAGCGGCGAACCGGTGCAGGTTCTCGCCGCAGTGGTGGATGCCGTAAGGCCGCAGGCGCTCCGCCAGCCGGCGTTCGCAGGCCAGCAACGTCCGTTCGAAGAGGGCCGGTGAGATCATGGGCACCGAGCAGTTGGCGTGCACGAAGGTGGCTTCGTCGGCGTGCACGATATTGCGGTTGCAGGAGACGGCGCAGGCGCCCGTGCGCGCCCGTACGCATTCGGCCACCCGGGCGATGGTCTCCGCGATCACGTCGAACAGGTGCGTGGTCAGCTCGGGGTCTTCCAGCAGGTCGATGAACAACTGGTTCCCGCGCAGATCGAGGCCCACGTTGAGAACGCCTCCCGCGTTGAGGTCGCCTACGACGTGAGCGAACTCCCGCTCGAGGGCCTCCATCTGGGCGAGGAGCTCGCTCATCGGCCAGGTGGTCTCGATCTCGGGCGCCCGCAGAGCCAGTATCTGCTCCCGGCTGAGGTTCGCCGGCAGCACCCAAGCGGCCTGATTCTCGGTGAAGCGGACTTCGCAGCCCAGCAAGGCCGGCACGACGAAACCGCCCGCAATGTGCCGCGAGCCGATCATGGGCCGCGGCTGCGGATTCGGCTCGCCCACGCCGAAGCGTTCGTGAAGGACGCGGCGCATCGCGACGTCGTTCTCGATGCGGCGGTCGCGGTCGAAGTAGAACGGCCGGTCAAAGGAGATGCCGTAGTTGGAGAACCACCAGTTGGGGTTGAACAGGATCTCGACAGGAATTCTCTGCGGGCCGCCAGTGCACATGGAATACGCCTCCCTGTCAGAATGATGACAGTCCCATTTTAGGAGGACTAGCATGAAGACAGCATGGAGCCGGCTTCCTATCCTTGTGCTGGTGGCGGCCGCGCACGCCCTGCCGCAGCCGGCGCCGGCGGACGCCGAGCGCCGCGAGTACATCCAGACCCACTACACCAAGTACGAGCACCGCATCCCCATGCGTGACGGCGTGCGGCTGTTTACCTCGGTCTACGCTCCCAAAGACGCCGCGCAGAGCTACCCGTTTCTCATCCGGCGCACACCTTACACCGTGTCGCCGTACGGCGTGGACGACTACCTCGAGATGCCGTCCAATCTCGAGAAGTTCTACCGGGAAGGTTTCATCTTCGTCAACCAGGATGTCCGCGGGCGGATCAAGTCCGAGGGCGAATTCGTGAACGCGCGCCCCCACCTGCCGGTGAAGCGCGGCCCCAAGGACATTGACGAATCCACGGACACCTACGACACCATCGACTGGCTGGTCAGGAACGTCCCGTGCAACAACGGGAAAGCGGGCATCTGGGGCATCTCCTACCCCGGCTTCTACGCCGCCATGGCCGCCATCGACGCGCATCCAGCCCTGAAGGCGGCCTCGCCCCAGGCGCCCATCGGCGACTGGTTCATGGGGGACGACTGGCGGCACAACGGCGCTCTATTCCTGGCGCATAGCTTCTACTTCTTCTCCAGCTTCGGCCGTCCCTGGATCGAGCCGGGCCGCCTCTCGCCGATGTTCTTCCAGCCCGGCACGCCGGACGGCTACGACTTCTTCCTCCGGCTCGGGCCGCTGCGGAACATCGACCCGAGCCGGTTCGGCACGCAGGCCGGTTTCTGGAAGGAACTGATGGAGCACGACCGCTACGACGCCTTCTGGCAGGCCCGCAACATCCGGCCGCACCTGAAGGACATCCGCCCGGCGATGATGACGGTGGGCGGATGGTTCGACGCCGAGGACCTGCTGGGCCCGTTTGCCGTCTACCGCGCCGTCGAGGGCCAGAGCCCCCGGGCCAGCAACATGCTGGTGATGGGGCCGTGGTCGCACGGCGGATGGATGGGCGACGGCGACCGGCTGGGCAACGTGCGCTTCGCCGCCAAGACCGGGGACTTCTTCCGCGACACGATCATGCTCCCGTTCTTCCTGCATCACCTGAAAGGGAAGGACGACCCCAAGCTGCCGGAAGCCTACGTCTTCGAGACCGGTCGCAACCAGTGGCGGCGTCACGAAGCGTGGCCGCCGAAAGAAGCCGTCGAGCGCAGGCTGCATCTGCGCGCCGGCGGCAGGCTCTCCTTCGATCCGCCGGATGCCGAGGGCGCCCAGGCGTACGATGAGTACGTCAGTGACCCGGCCCGTCCCGTGCCCTTCACGGACGAGATCTCCCCGGGCATGACCTACAACTACATGACCTCGGATCAGCGCTTCGCCTCACGCCGGACCGACGTGGCCGTCTACGAGACGGAAGAACTGGAGGCGGACGTGACCTTCGCCGGTCCGATTGAGTGCAGTCTCAGTGTCTCCACTTCCGGGACCGATTCCGACTGGGTCGTCAAGCTCATCGACGTGTACCCCGGCGGTTTTCCGAACCCCAGCCCCAACCCTGCCGGCGTCCGCATGGGCGGCTATCAGCAGTTGGTGCGCGGGGAGCCGTTCCGCGGCCGCTTCCACAAGAGCTTCGAGAAACCCGAGCCGTTCGAGCCGGGCCGCGTCACCAAGGTAGCCTTCGTGATGCCCGACGTCTACCACACCTTTCGCAGCGGCCACCGCATCATGGTCCACGTCCAGAGCTCCTGGTTCCCGCTGGTCGATCGCAATCCGCAGAAGTTTGTTCCGATCCACCGGGCCACCGAAGCTGACTTTCAAAAGGCTACGCAGCGCGTCTACCACTCGCGCCAGCAGCGCTCCTGGCTCAAAGTCCGGACCCTCCCGTAGGGGTCGGGTATACCCGACCCCTGCGCGGGGGACACGGGCGGCGGCCCCGGGTATTCGGTATCGTGATCTGTTCAGGAGGTCGGACATGAAAAGGACTCTCGCCGGCGCCATCTGTATGGTGGCATGGAGCGCGGTGCAGGCTTCTGGCCAGCCGGCGGACCGGCTGTTTGCGCGCATTTACGGCTGCGAGGCGGCGGGCAACATCGCCAACTCGATGGGCGACGTCACCGAGGGCATGAGCTGGCGGCAGATCGAGCAGCGCTGGGGACTGGTGGAGACGCTGCTGGCGCAGGACAAGAAGGACCGCCGCAGCCCGCAGCGGTTCGGCCCGGACTGGGTCTACCGCGCGCATCACCGCCCGCCCGGCATGACCGAAGACGGCTTCGAGCGCCATCGCCTCCTCACCAGCGCCATTCTCAAGAAGGGCGGGCGCATCTCGATCGAGGATCTGGCCCGCGCCTGGATAGAGGACATCGACCCCGCCAGGTTCGGCTACCTGCTCGGCCCGCAGGACCAGGTCATCTACAACCTGCTCAAGACCGGCTTGCCGGCGTGGGAGGTGGGCCGCTATGCCGCCTGGCCGGCCTTCATCGGCACCAGCAAGATGATCATGCCGGTGGGTATGATCAACGCCTGCCGCCCGGACGAGGCGGCGCGCGACGCCCTGGATCTGAGCCGCATCAAGGACGTACAGGGCCGTCCGGGCAACTTCGCGCTCGAGGTTTCGGCGGCCATCGCGGCGGCCACGGCCGAGGCGCTGCGGCCCCAGGCCACGGTGGACTCGGTCATCGCGGTGGCGCTGGCCCAGTTGCCGGCCGAGCCGCGCAAGGAGGTCGAGCGTGGCCTGGGATGGGCCCGGACCGCGCGTGAGTGGAAGGAATTGCGGCCGCTGTTCGAGAAGGCGTACGAGGGCCGGCCCATTTCGAACGCTGTCGAGGTCCTCTCCGGGGGCTTGGCGTGCTTCCATATGGCGCGGGGCCGGCCGCGCGAGGCCATCATCTACGCCGTCAACCTGGGCCGCGACACTGACTGCAAAGCCTACGTGGCCGGCGGCTTGGCCGGGGCCTTGGCGGGCATTGAGGCTATGCCCAAGGACTGGGTCGAGATAGTCGAGAAGCAGGTCGTCACCGACCCCTACACCGTGGCGCGGCGCACCGCGCGGCATGCCGCCGAGGGCCTCTACCAGGCTGCCCTGGCCGAGATGCGCAGGCAGAAGACGGCAGTGAGCGAAATCGAATCGCTGGCGGGCGCGGCGCGGTGAAGCCGGCCTGCCTGTAGTACGCTTGATAGGAAGGACTGACTCTATGTTAGGCAGACGAAAGCTGATGGGGGTCTTATGCGTTCTGGCGCTCGGCGCTTTGCCGCTGGCCGCTCAGTGGGAGGAGGGTTACGATGTGCCGTTCGTTCCCACCCCCCAGGAAGTGGTCGAGGCCATGCTGAAGCTGGCCAACGTCCAGAAGACCGACCTCGTCTATGACCTGGGCTGCGGCGACGGCCGCATCGTGGTCACCGCGGCGCAGAAGTTCGGCGCGCGCGGCGTGGGCGTGGACATCAATCCCGAGCGCATCCGCGAGGCCACCGAGAACGCCAAGAACGCCGGGGTCACCGACCGCGTGCGCTTCATCGAGCAGAGCTTCTTCGACGCCGACGTCAAGGAAGCCACGGTGGTCACCTTGTACCTGCTCTCGGACATCAACCTGCGATTGAAGCCCAAACTGCTGAAGGAGCTGAAGCCGGGTTCACGGATCGTTTCGCACAGCTTCGACATGGGCGACTGGAAGCCCGACAAGCAGATCGAGGTCAACCACCGCAAGGTCTACCTCTGGGTCGTCCCGAAGCAGGCCGACTGAAGGATGCCTCAGTTGCCGGGACCGCTCGCTTACGCTCGCGGCTCGGAATGAAGGCACGGCTCTGACCGAGCCGCGACCGTCAGGGAGCGGTCGGCCGCCTGTCCCGCGACACCGACGGGCGTCAGGAACCCAGGCGCAGGACCGCCCGCCGCAAGCGCGGCTGGGCCTGCATCAGGCGCAAATAGCGGGATTCCTCGGCGCCGCCCTTGGCGCGCAGGATGGCTGCCACGGCGCGCTTCTCCGCTTCGCTCCAGCGCGCCAGGTCGGGGATCAGGGCCAGCACGGGCGCCCAGTGTGTGAAGGCCCGGCGCGCATCGTCTCCCCAGCGGTTCGGATGGATTCCCAGCGCGGCGGTGGCCTCTTCAATCGCCGCCTCGCGGGCGCGCCGGGCGTCTCCACCGAAGCTGCGCGCCATGCGCCGCGCCGCTGCCATGCCCAGCTTGCGCGCCTCGAAGCGATCCCAATCGCCCACCGGCGAGCCGGGACGCTCGTAGATCATGGCGCATTCCGCCAGCCGCTCCAGCGTCCGCGCGGGCGTACGGTAACCCGGCCGGCGGAGGATCTTCTCAGCTTCCGCGTCCGCCAGGCGAACCAGGTCCGGCCGCATCGGGCGAAGCCCCAGCTTGCGGTAGAACCAGAAGGCCCCGGCCTTGATGGCCTCCTCGTTGTGGTGGCCAAGCTGATACGGGTCCATCGAGAAGCAGGTGACTCCCAGCACCTGGTTGAGCAGCCGGAGCAGCCGGCCGTAGAGCCAGGCCGATTCGCCTTCCCGGAAGGTGTAGTACACATTGAAACCCACCTCGCAGCGCTCGAACAGCGAGAGGGTTTCGAAGTAGCCCACCAGGACGCCGTTCTTCACGAACAGGCCGGCGTGATAGGCCCGCAAAGGCAGCCGCGGAGGCGGAGGGAGGCCGTTCACGAAGATGCGCACGCCGCGGCCGGCCTCGGCCTCCAGCATCGTGTCCGGGTCGCCGTAGCTGAAGCCCCACAGCTCACGGTAGCGGGCGGCGGAGGTGTCGCGCAGCAGATCGAGCAGCGCCGCCCCGCGCCGGGCGCTCAGCCGCCGCAAGGGCAGGGGAGGTGAGTCCAGCGCCGCTTCCAGCGACACCTCGCTGCGGCGGATCAGGGGAGTCCGCTGGTAGTAGATGCGCCCGGCGGGCAGGCGCGTGTGAGTGCGCGCGGCGGGCGAATCGCCCATCTCCCAGCGCAGCGGTATGCGCAGCGCATCATAGAGCCCGGCCTTCTCCTCGGGGCTGCCTCGCCACTCCGCCAGGCGCGCCAGCAGCCAGGCCAGGCTGGGCTTGCGCCCGCGCGCCGCGTCCACCCACTCCTTGAAGGGCACGTTGGCTTCGACAAACGTGTCCTCTTCCAGCAGCGGGATCCAGCGCGGCAGGCTCGGCCCCATCCGGCTGGCGTCTTCGTAAGCCTCCCAGTCCATGTCTACGGCCCCCGGATAGCGCGCGGCGAGGTGGCAGGCGATGGGGTAGGTGAAGATGGCCGAGAAGGCCGTCCCGGCGATGCCCGAGATCTCGGGGTCCTCGAGGGGGTATAGATCCGCGCCGGCGGCGCGCAGTGGCGCCACCCTCTCGGTGAACGTGGCCAGCAGCCGCTCGCTATGCCGCAGGATGCGCGCGTTGCAAGGATGCGCGAGAACGAACAGCAGGGCCTCGTGGAAGCGGCCCAGCAGGACGGGGTCCCGGAAACGGGCCCGCTCGAGGCGCGCGAGCAGGCGTTCTATGTGCGCGGCGTCTTGGGGCGTGAAGCTGGTCTTCAGTTGCTCCAGCCGGGCGAGCGGGAATTCCACCGGATCGGAGGGCATGGCGGTATCCCCACGATCATACTCCCGATGCTGTCTCGGGCTGAAGCCTGCGCTCCACCGCCAGGTACCCGCAGGCGATCACCGCCAGGAACATGGCCAGCACTTCGCTGTCGCCCAGGTTCAGCTCGAATGCGCCGGCAATGGCAACTGCCAGCACCACGGCCACGGCGCCGTGGAGGATGAACTTCTCCTCACCCCGGCCTGCCGGCAAGCGCCGCAGGGCGCGCAGGAAATCCCAGAGCGCCCGGGCCAGAAACCACACCAGCATGAGCATGGCGGGGATGCCGCGCTCGGCGGCGTAGTGAACGTAGATGCTGTGCAGGTGCCCGTACCATCCCTCGGGCAGCGGGCGGGGCACGTCGGCCGGGACGAACTCCATCAGCCGGGCCTGCACCCGCTCCGGCCCCACCCCCAGCAGAGGGCGAGCCTGGATCATGTTCCATCCGGTGCGCCAGCACACGATGCGGTGCTGGTTGGAGTCTAGCTGCCCGTGCGGCTGGAGGGTGGAGACCACGCGCGAACGCATCCAGGACGGTCCCAACCACAGCATCCCCGCTGCCAGCACCGGGACCGCCAGCAGCAGACGGCGCTTCCAGCACCACACCAGGTAGATGGCCGCCGCCGCGGAGGCCAGCCACACGCTGCGGGTGAACCCCAGCAGCAGAGCTACGCCCATCAGCGCCCCAGCCAGCGACCCCAGGAACAACCACTTCCCGCGCGCCGAAGGGGCGAACAGCAGGAAGGCCCCCAGCAGCAGCAGAGCGATCATCAAGGCCCCGCTGAAGGTCATGTGATGGCTCATGAAGCCGGAGATGCGCTCCCCCACGTAGTGCTCGTAGAAACCGCGGCCCAGGAACGAGGCCTCCGAGATTTTGACGGAGAACTGCGCCAGACCGCGCGCCGAGGCCAGCGCACCTACGCCGGCCCAGGCCACGAACAGCCGTCCGGCGTCCTTCACTTCCCGGAAGGCCGAGAACACCACTGGCAGCGTCAGGTACACGAAGATCTTGCGGAGCTGCGGCCGCCCCGCGGCGGGGTCTCCCGAGGCCAGCACCGACACCACCGTGAGGGCCAGGAAGATGGCGAGCGGCAGCCAAACGGGCGGCACTCGCAACCGGGTGCCGGAAATCAGCACCAGCGCCAGGGCCAGCGCCAGCAGGACCTGGGAAGCCGCGATTGACACCAGCGCCGCCAGCGCCGAGAGGAAGGCGCACCAGAAGGCCGCGCGGCTGAGCAGGCCCGAAGAGATCATGAGGACCCAGTATGACAGGGCGAGAGGTGTCGCGCCAAGCACGCCAAGTTCTCACAGCGCGGCATAGCCGCAACCAAAGCCCTGCTGGCGGTTCCGTGGGGCGAACCTCCAGGTTTGCGAGCTGGTTTTCCAACCAGCTTTGGGCCGCGCCCGGAGCCCGCGGCAGGTAAGCCGGCA
>VFZS01000160.1 GCA_016871095.1 Acidobacteriota bacterium | reverse complement strand
CCTGCTCTCACTGGGCGCCACCGACCTGCCCTTCGCGCGCTCCGAAGTGCTCACCCTGCTGCCCAGCCTGGCCACCTCTTTCAAGATCTCCACGCCGCGCGAGTGGATGGGTGCCATCACCCAGGACCGGAGCACCGCATTGGCCGGGGAGCTGGGACGCCGCCCGGTCATGATCCCGCTCACCATCTCCGTGTCGCGGCACGGCAAGAGCGAAGCCGTCCACCGGCAGGGCTACCGGATGCAGATGGTTAATGGCCGCATCCTCAGCCCTTTCCTGCTGCAAGTGGCGGTGTTCTCGGCCATCGACGCCACCGAGCAGGCCCTGGGCGAATCCAGCTTCGCCCTCCGCGGCGAAATCGAGTTCGACGGCGGAGCCGTGCCGCTGAAGCTGCGCAACATGTATGCGGGCGATTTCAACGTCCCCATGCAGGCTTCACTGGGGGCGGCGGCGCCGCTGGCATACGCCCTGCAAGGCGGTTTCGAGGGGCTGCGGCCCAAGCGGATCGCCGTGGACATCGAGGCCTTCGACCGCAAGCGGCAGTTGCAGATCGAGCAGGTGTGGCCCTCGCGGCGCGAGGTGCGTCCCGGTGAGCGGCTGGAAGTGACGGTGGTGCTGAGCGGCGAGAGCGGCGCCGAAGTCACCCGCAAGGTGGACTATCCGGTGCCGGTGGGCACGCCGGCCGGGCCGTTGATCGTCACCGTCTCCGACGCCAACACCGTCAACCTGGCTGAGCTGCGGCAGCTCGTGGGCACACCGCCCCGCTCGCTTGCGCGGTTGATCGCCACCCTGAATGCGCTGCGTCCCAACACCACGGCCTGGGTGCGGGTGATGCGCGCCCAGCCCGCCTTCGAGCTGCTGGGCTCGACCCTGCCCGATCCGCCCGCCTCGGTGGCACTGATCCTGTCGCGCACCCAGGCCTCGCTGAGCGGACCTGCGCTGGCCGGCAATTCAACCATGGCCGAGCTGGAGATCGGCGTTCCCGATATGGTCATCACCGGCTCGCGCACCATCCAGGTGGAAGTCAAGGAATGAAGAGGCTTACGCTAGTGTCCTGTAACCGAGATGCCGGTACCAGCCCCGCGGGACCACTTGCTTACGCGCGTGGCTCGGAATCGGTCTCCGAGCCGCGACCGTCAGGGAGCGGATTGGGAGCGCGACTGTGGTACAGGAGCCTCGTGGTTTTCGTGGCGGCCGGTCTGGCCCAGGCCGCCGGCACCGTCACCTGGGAGATGAACTCCTGGCGCGATTTCGTGAGCGGCCGCTTCAGCCACATCTCGCTGGCGCGGGACGGACGCCTGCTGCTGGCTCCCAAGCTGGAGACGCTGTTTTCCTCCGACCAGCCCGTCATCTGGACCCTGGTGGAGGGGCCCGGCGGGATCCTGTACTCCGGCACTGGCCACCGCGGCCGCGTGTTCCGCATCGAGCCTTCGGGCAAGCCCTCCGTGTTGTGGACCGCCGAGCAGCCCGAGGTTTTCGCCCTGGCCGTTGACTCGAAGGGCGCGCTGTACGCGGGCACTTCCCCGGACGGCAAGGTCTACCGCATCGAATCCGGCAAGGCCAGCGAGTACTTCGCGCCCAAAGCCAAGTACATCTGGGCGCTGCGGTTCGGCCAGGACGGCGCTCTCTACGTCGGCACGGGCGATGAAGGCAAGGTGTTCCGCGTCACCGGCGCGGGGCAGGGCGAGGTCTACTACGAAACCGGGCAGACTCACGTCACTTGCCTGGCGGTGGATGCCGCGGGGCGTCTGCTGGCGGGGACCGAGCCTAACGGGATCCTCTACCGCGTCTCGCGCAAGGACCAGGCCTACGTGCTGTACGACGCGAACTTGCCCGAGATTCGCGCCATCGTGCCGGCCCCGGATGGGGCGATCTACGCCGTGGCGCTGGGCGGCTCGATGAGCCGGCCGACGCTGGGAGGGGTGCCCTCGGTGCTGGGCGTGCCCTCCAGCGTGAGCGTCAGCGCCACTTCCACCAGCATCACGGTGACTGGCGAGGCCGCGCAAGGCGGGGTGGAAATCAAGCCCAAGGCAGAAGCCGCCAAACCCGCCGCGGCGCCCGCGGCGGCGGCCGCGGCCCCGGTGCTGGACATCTCGGGCGTGGAGAAGTCCGCCGTCTACCGCATCGATACCGACAACACGGTGGAGACGCTGTGGAGCTCCAAGGAGGAGAACATTTACGACCTGCTGCTCAGCGGCGGGCAACTGGTGTTCTCGACCGACGGGAAGGGACGGCTCTACCGGCTGAGCGCCGACCGCAAGGCCGCGCTGCTGGCGCAGACTAACGAAGGAGCGGCCATACGGTTGCTGGCCACCAGCCGCGGCGTGCTGGCCGCCACCGGCGACCTGGGCCGGATCTATCGCCTCGCCGACGAAGTGGCGGAGGCGGGCGCTTACGAGTCCCCGGTGCACGATGCCGGGACGGTGGCCCGCTGGGGCCGGCTCAACTGGCGGGGGGAAAACCTGGAGCGCAGCCGCGTGGTTTTCCACACTCGCAGCGGCAACTCGTCGCGGCCGGACAAGACCTGGAGCGAGTGGTCCGAGCCGCTGGCCGACCCGCGGGGCACGCCCGTGCGCAGCCCCAACGCGCGCTACCTCCAGTGGAAAGCCGAGTTCCGGGGGGGACAGGGCGCCGGGCCGGTTCTGGATGCGGTGACGCTGGCCTATCTGCCGCAGAACACTCCGCCGGTGGTAAGGAGCATCAACGTCACCACGCAGCTTGCCGGAACCGCTCCGGCCAAGCCGGCGGCGCAGTCCGCCGCCGCCACCTACAGCATCACCGTGACCGATACCGGCGAATCCGCGCCTTCCACTTCCTCGGGCACGCCCACGCAGGCGCTGGCGCGCCCGGCCTCCGAGCAGGTGCAGATCACCTGGCAGGCCGAGGACCCCGACGGCGACCGGCTCCTGTACACCCTGCACTTCCGCGGCGAGGATGAGCGCGAATGGAAGCTGCTCAAGGCCCACCTGACCGAGAACACTTTCGCGCTGGAGAGCAACGCTCTGGCCGACGGCAGGTACAGTTTCCGGGTTACGGCCACGGACGGCGCGGTCAATCCCCCGGGCGCGGCCCGCGAGGCGGAGCTGATCAGCGCGCCGGTGCTCATTGATCACACGCCCCCGACGGTGCGTCCCGGGACGCCGGTGCGCGCATCCGGACGCGTCGAGATCGAGTTCGAGGCCTCGGATGCCGCTTCGGGGCTGCGCCGCGCCGAGTATTCGCTCGATGCCGGCCCCTGGACGCCGGTGGCCGCCCAGGACGGCATCATCGACTCGCCCCAGGAGCGCTTCACTGTGCGCCTGGAGAACCTGGCTCCCGGCGAGCACCTGCTGGTCCTGCGGGTCTTCGACGCCGGCAACAACGCCGGCCTGGCCCGCGTGGTGTTAAGGTAGCGCCCCGTAGCGCAAGCTTCAGCTTGCGGCGTGCGGCGCGGCCCGTAGCGCAAGCTTCAGCTTGCGGCGTGCGGCGCGGCCGGTAGCGCAAGCTTCAGCTTGCGGACCCGCCGGCTGAAGCCGGCGCTACCACGGCCACAGCAGGACCAGTTGCAGCCCGCGCACGATCACGTAGACCAGAAAGCAGTACTCGACCAGGCGCACGAACTTCAGCACCACCCCGCCCATAAACTCGAAGCGCAGGAACACCGCGGCGGCCAGTCCGGTGTACACCCAGTAGAAGTGCAGGCCCCCCTCGAAGACCTTCCAGTAGACCAGCACCAGCAGGTAGTAGACCAGCGGCCAGTTGCTTTCCACCTTGCCGCGGGTCCGCGCCACGATGACCCAGACGGTCAGCCCCATCAGGAGCAAGGTGATGACGTTGAACAGCGTGACCTTGAAGTACATCCCTGAACACGACGATAGCACGGCGGGGAACCCGGAGTGGCAGCGAAATGGCCCATACTGGAAGTATGAAGATCCTCGGAGCCTGCCTTGTTGGAATGTTGGCGCTGGGGGGCCTGGGCCGGCCGGCGCAGGAGCAAGGCGACGCGCGGCAACGCGCCCGCACGGCGCGGGACCTGTCGCGCGAGGGCGCCGCGGCCATTCCGCGGCTGGAAGCCATGCTCAGCGATCCCGTGGTGGAAGTGCGGGTCGAGGCCGTGAAATCGCTGGTCGAGATCGATACCCAGTACAGCCTGGACCCGCTGATTGCGGCCACCCGCGACGCGGATGCCGAAGTACAGGTCCGCGCCACCGACGGGCTGGTGAACTACTACCTGCCGGGCTATGTGCGCATCGGCCTGACGGCCAGCCTGCGGCGGGCAGGCTCGGCCATGCGCGCCCGGTTCACCGACACCACCGGCCAGGTGATTGACCCCCACGTGCAGGTGCGTCCGGAAGTCATCGAGGCGCTGGGCGGACTGGCGAGCAGGAGCTCGAGCTTCGAGGCCCGGGCCAACGCCGCGCGCGCTGTCGGCATCCTGCGCGGCGGAGCCGCCGTACCGAAATTGGTCGAGGCCCTCCGCAATTCCAAGAACGACCAGGTGATATTCGAGGCGCTGATCGCGCTACAGAAGATCCGGGATCCCGCGGCCGCGCCGGGCATCACCTTCTTGCTCAAGGACCTCAACGAGAAGATCCAGATCGCCGCGCTGGAGACCACCGGCCTGCTGCGCAACCGGGAAGCCCTGCCCCAGATGCGCGAGGCGCTCGAGCGCACCCACAGCAAGGAGGTGCGGCGCGCCGCCCTCACCGCCATCGCCATGCTCCCGGAAGAGGAAAACCGCGGGCTGTACGACCGCTACCTCGACGACAAAGACGACTGGGTGCGGGCCGCGGCCCTGGAGGGACTGGCACGGCTGAGGAACCCGGCGGACCTGGCGCGGATCGAGAAGGTCTTCGGCGAGGAACGCAAGATGTCGCCCCGCCTGTCGGCGGCCTTCGCCCTGGTGGCGCTGGGCAAGATCGAGGTGAGCGAGTTCAGCCCGCTCCAGTACCTGGTCAACACGCTGAACTCGTCCGGCTGGCGGGGCGTGGCGCGGGCGTTTCTGATCGAGCTGGCGCGCGAACCGCGGGTGCGCGGCCCGCTCCACGAAGCCACGCGGCGCGGCACCCGGGACGAGAAGATCTACCTGGCGCAGATCCTGGCCCGCAGCGGGGAGGCGGACAGTCTGCCTTTCATCGAGGCGCTCACCACGGACACGGATACTCAGGTGGCCCGCGAGGCTATCGATGCGTTGAGGGCACTGCGATCGCGGCTGCCGTAAGCTGAGCTAACGCCTGCGCTGCTTCTGCTGGCCGACGCGGATCTTGAAGTGCTGAACCTTGGATTCCTGGTAGGCCTTGTGGTCATGCCGGGCCACGGCGTCCGCAAGGAAGGCGCTCACGTCCGTGTCCTTCGGCAGCACCACCATCAGCGTGAAGGTCTCATTGCACACCGGGCAGAAGGGCCGGAAGCGCCGGACATTCGGAATTCCCATACTCCTTTGATACTAGCACAGGCCGGCGCGCCGCTCAGCCGGACCACTCCAGCTCCAGTTGCGGCACGGTGCGAAGTTCCGGGTCGCCGGTGACCAGCGGTGCGGCCAGCTCCAGCGCGGTGGCCGCCGGCGTGCTGATCGCCGGGGGCGGCCGGCGGGAGAAACAGCAGCCTCGGTTCGGGACCATGACCGCGCAACTGGAGGCCCTGACCGAATGGCTGGAACGCTGGGGTGTGACAATAGTAGCAATGACCGCCGAGATCGAGGGCGTCACCCTGCACCTGGCGCACCCGGACGAGATCCCCATCCGCTGGGTGGGCCAGGAAGAGGTCATGCGCCAGCTTCTGGCCGCCTGGCTGGTGGTGGACGACCGCGACCTGCCCATGCACCCCCGCCTCATCGGGCGGCCCGGGGTGGGCAAGACCACCCTGGCCTACGCCGCCGCCAGGCGCCTTCAGCGGGAGGTCTACATCATGCAGGCCACCGTGGATACGCGGCCCGAGGACCTCATCGTGCAGCCGGTCATCGAAGGTCCCACCAAGCTGCGTTACGTGGCTTCGCCGCTGCTGACCGCGGTTATCCGGGGCGGGGTGGCCATCCTGGACGAAGGCAACCGCATGAGCGAGAAGAGCTGGGCCAGCCTGGCCCCGCTGCTCGATGCGCGCCGCTACGTGGAATCGGTGGTGGCAGGCATCAAGGTCCATGCCCACCCGCACTTCCGCCTGGTCACCACCATGAACGACGACGCCTCGACCTTCGACCTGCCCGAGTACATCCACTCCCGGCTCCAGCCGCAGATCCTCATCGACTTCCCCGAGCGCGACGAAGAGTACCAGATCCTCCAGGAGAACCTCCCCTTCGGAGAGGAACGCATCCTCCAGTACGTCACCGATTTCCTCCAGCAGGCGCACGCCGCCGACGAGCGCTACACCGTGCGCGACGGCATCAACATCGCGCGCTTCGCCATGAAGCTCGAAGGCATCGCAGGGGACGGACTTCCGGAGGCCCGGGCGCTCCAGTTGGCCATCCTGGAGACGCTGGGCGAAGAGGCGCTGCGGTATGTCCCGCGACTTTGACCGGGAACTCGAGGCGCTGCTCAAGGACGCGGGGAGCCTCCGCCGGGGCCGGTTCCGTTATCTGCCGGTAGCCCCGGGTCGCATGGAGTTCGCCATCGAGGTACGGCGGGCCATCCTTGCCGAGCAGCCCGACGTGGTGGCCGTGGAGCTGCCCGTGACGCTGGAGCCGGCCTGCCGGCGGGCCCTCGAGCGGCTGCCGCAGATCACGGTGCTGATCTACCCCGACGACAAGGACAAGGAAGCCGCCATCTACGTGCCCATCGAGCCGGCCGACCCCTTCACTGAGGCCCTTCGCAGCGGGCTGGAGACCGGCGCCGAAGTGCTGTTCCTCGATCCGGACCTGGGCGAGCGCCCGCACGTGCCGGACGTCTACCCGGATCCTTTCTCCCTCCAGCACGTAGGGCTGGACAAATACGTCGAAGCCTACCGCGTCTACCCGCAGCCGCGCTCGGATGCCATCGCGGAGCACGCCGCCGGAATCGCCTGGAAGCTTCAGGGGACCGGCCCCGAGGATCGCGTGCTGGTGGTGGTGTCGCTCAACCTGCTCGACGCCGTGCTGGATGCCATGGAGCAGCCCCAGTCGCCGCCGCGCAAGCGCCTGCTGCCGCGCATGGTGGACATGGTGAACCCCCACCCGGACTGCCTGGCGGAGATCACCATGGAGTATCCGTTCCTTCAGTACCGCTACGAGCAGTTCCGCGCCGCCATGCGGGAACAGGCGCTGATCGACCGCCGGCGGTCGCAACTGGAGCTGTTCCGCGAGGCCGCCCAAGCCTACGAGAAGAACACCGGGGAGCGCCTGTCGCGCTGGCAGCCGCGCCTGTTGGGTCGTTACGCGCGCAACCTGGCGCTGGCCGCGGGCGAGCTAAGCGCCGGGCTGTTCGACATCACCGTGGCCGCGCGCTCCATCGTGGACGACAACTACGGCTGGGACGTCTGGGAGACCGGCGGCCGCTATCCGCCACAGAAGAAGGAGAGCGATTTGGAGACCGTGAACCTCTCGGGCGAGGAGGTGTGGCGGCATACCAAGCGCCTCCGGCTGCGGCGGCGGCTTCCGCGTCCCAAGCAGCGTTTGCGGCCGGCGGGGCTGAAGCCGCGTCCCAAAGAGAAGTTCCCGGGCGAATGGGCGCGGCAGATCGACGGCCACGCCATCTGCTCCTACCCGCCGGAAGACCTGGTGGTCGAGGATTTCGGACGCTTCCTCAAGCGCAAGGCCAAGAGCGTCCTCTCGGAGGAGCGCATGCGCGCGGAGCCGTTCACCACGTCGCTGCTGGACGGCATCGACATCCGCCAGACCATCCGCAACTGGCACGAGGGCAAGATCTACGTGCGGCAACTCGAGAAGATCGCCGGCGAGGTGGGCAGCGTGGTGCTGATCTTCGACGAGGACCGCGACGACCGCTACCCCTGGCTGACCACCTGGCTGGGGGAGCACCAGAACGAGAGCGACATGGCCTTCTACTCGACCCACCCGTTCGAGCACCTGGTGGGGCCGGGCATCGGGCGGGCCGAATATGGCGGCTTCTTGATGACGCTGCCGCCGCGGCGCATGATCGACGTGTGGACGGACCCGGACTACGACTTCGCGCGCACCAAGCCCGAGCGGCTGCTGCTGGCCGCCCTCGACTACTCGCGCCAGCGCCACGTGGTCTACGTGGCGGCGCACCCGCCCCGCTCGGTGTTCCGCACCATCGCCTATCGGCTCGGCCGCTCCATCCTCTACATCCCCGCCGGCCAGCTCTCCTCCGCTAAGCTCAAGAAGCTGCGCGTGGTGCACGTGCTCGACAGTCACTCCCGCCGCGCCGAGGCCCGCCAGTACATCTGGTGAGAGCACCAGAACAGAACGGGGACTGGCTACGGTGTCCCAAGCGTAGTCTGCGCGCGGACACCGCTGCCTGTCCCCGTTCCTGGGACGCCAGGGAACGTTCCGTCTGTCCCCGGTGGCTATTTCCAGCCGTAGGCCGCCAGCATGATGTGAAACAGGTCGGTGTTCGCGATGAATCCCCGGACGCGTTCCGCCCCTGGCCCCTGGGCCGTCACCAGCACTTCCTCCGCGGTGTGGTCATCGTCGCGCCGGACGTTCTCCCAGCGGACGGTCTGCTGGTCAGCCACGCTGGCCGCTCGCTCCGCATCCGTCAGCAGAGGCCTTCCCTTCCTGCCGTCGTGCACCCGGAAATCGTAGGAGTGGTCCGCCGCATACACTATCAAGGTGTCCGCGGCCGCCAGTCGCTCGGCCGTGCGGCGAATGATGCGATCGAACACAACCGTCCGGTCGAGACCCTGCACGATGTTCTCGGTGTGAAGGTCCGATTCCACCATCAGGAAAAACCCCTTGGGATTGCGCCCCAGTATTTCAATGGCCCGTTGCACAGCCTGTTCCAGGTCGAACTCAGAGCTGGAAAGCAGCGCCACGACCCGGCTGGCATCCGGCGGGATGGCTTCCACGGAATCATACAAGCGGTATCCCTGGGCCGGCAGGGCGGCCGGCAAGTCCAGTCCCAGCGCCTGGGTAGCTTGCAGGATCTCTCTGCGGCCGGGGCCGATGATCACGTCCACTCCGTCGCCAAAGCGGGGCTTGAGCACTTGCGCGAAGATCTCGCCCACCTTCTTGCGGTCGTTCGCCTGGGCGTAACAGGCCGCGGGCGTGGCCGAGGCTATGGAGCTGTTGGAGATCACCCCGGTGGAAAGCCCCCGCTCCTCGGCGTACTCGAGGATGGTCTTCAACGGCGCACCGTCCTTCTTGCCTCGCACCGCGGCGTCGGACTGCGAGACCACGCCGTTGTGCGTCTTGTGCCCGGTGACAATGGCCGTCATTCCCGCTGCCGAGTCGGTTACCCACGCCGAGGCCGTCGAGGTTTCCATGAGGGCGATGTGCGGCATGTTTTGGAGAAACAGCGCCCGTGGTTTTCCGTACCCCTGAATGCTGGCGGCACTGAGGGTGGGGATACCGCCGGCGTCCCCGAGAAATACAACGACGTTCTTCG
>VFZS01000159.1 GCA_016871095.1 Acidobacteriota bacterium | reverse complement strand
ACGCCTTCCGCTGCTTCATGGGCACCCACATGGATGCCCTGGCCATCGGGCCGTGCTTCTTGCGGAAGGCGGATCAGGATCCGGCGCTGGGCCGCGACTACAGGTCGCAGTTCGAGCCGGACTAGTGCATCGTACAAATAGTTCTTTATAATATAGGGGATTTCTGGTACACTGGAATGTGCCGCGATTCGCCCCAGCCATTCTTCTCGACCGGGAGACCCGGTCAACTCTAACCAACTGGGTGCAAGCCCCATCCACGCCACAGGCTATGGCGTTGCGCAGCCGGATCGTGTTGGCAGCGGCGGAGGGACGCTCCAACCAGCGGATTGCCTCGGATCTCGGTATTCCTGAAGTCACGGTCGGCAAATGGCGGCGTTCCTTTGCCGCCTTGGGGCTGGAAGGTCTCGGCGATGCACCGCGCTCGGGTCGACCGCCCAAGCACGACGCCTCGGTGTGGCTGAAGGTGCAGACGCTAGCGTGTCAGCAGCCGCCGTCCCAAAGCCGCTGGAGCGTTCGCACGCTGGCGCGTGAGGTGGGCTTGCCGCACAGCACGGTTCACGCGATTTTGCACGCCTCGGAACTGCAACTTCACCGGATCCGCACGTTCACCTTTAGCCCCGATCCCGATTTCGAAGCCAAACTGTTGGATATTGTCGGCCTCTATCTCAGCCCGCCGGAGGATGCATTGGTCCTCTGCGTGGATGAGAAGACTGGCATTCAGGCGCTGGACCGGACGCAACCGCTGCTGCCGCTGCGTGCCAACAAGCCGCGCAGTTGGACCAACGAATATGTGCGGCACGGAACGCAGACGCTGATCGCGGCCCTGGAGATTGCCACCGGCAAGGTGGTGGCGCACATCCGCAATCGGCGTACCTCGGTGAACTTCCTCCGCTTCATGAATGACGTGGTAGGAGCCTATCCCGATCGAGAACTTCACGTCGTGGCCGACAATCTCAACATCCACAAAAACGAGGCCGCCCGCCGTTGGCTCGGCCGTCACCCCCGAGTTCGGTTTCACTATACCCCCACCCATGCTTCCTGGGTGAACCTCGTCGAATGCTTCTTCAGCATCCTCAGCAAGCAAGCGCTGGCGCACAGCGTACAGCGATCCAAGCGGGACCTGAAAGCTCTGCTCCAGCGCTTCCTCGCCAACTACAATGCCACCTGTAGCCCATTCACCTGGACCAAGGGGCCCGCGCAGCTGCAGCGCATCATCGAAAGCACCAAGGAATATCAGGCGGCCCACCCCCGAAAATCCCGGCGCCGACCCAAACGCAAGCACGCCGATTCTATAAGGAACTAACCGGACGATGCACTAGTCCCGTGAGTTCTGGATTCGGCGCCTTCCCGAGCGCTTGGGCAGTCAGCCAGCACGGGCATACGCCAGAAACGGGCGCGAACTCCACGAGGCGGTCACGGGACTAGGGCGGTGTCCTACTGTGGCGCAGCCGGGGCAGCGGTCCAGTCCGCCGGCAGCACGTAGCCGCGCTCGATCAGGAGCCGCAGCAGAGTCAGGCACAGCGGCGTGATCGCCTCGGGCGAAACCCCCGCCGAAGCAGCCACCTCCGCCAGCGCCGCGCGCACGGTGCGGCGCCCGTCCAGGCGGCCCAGCAGCGTGAGCGCGTTGCGGTCCACGTTACCCGCAAACCGGATTCCCCACACCAGCCGGATCTGCGCTGATTGGATCTGCCAGCCCCCCTCGCTCCACTCCGCCTGCTGCTGCAACCTCAAGTCCGGGGACAGACGGAACGTTTCCCCCAGCAGCGCGGCGTCATCTTCCTTCGCGGCGAGGAAGTCGCGCAGCCGGAAGCCCTGGAGCACCGCGTCTCCAATCTCGCCCCCGGTGCCCTCGGGCAGTTCGTCAAAGCGCACCCAGTTGGCGCTGTCGCTGCGCCGCCGCAAAGCGATCACACCCGTCCCGACCGCCTGGATGCCCTGGCGGTCGTAGTGAGTGGTCCACTCGTCGTACAACCGCGCCGCTTCCTCGGGCGTGGGGTGCTCGGTGTCACGGATCCACATGTGCGCGTACTCGCCGGCCTCGGTCGTGGCGGTGCGCAGCACCCAGGCATCGCACCCGCTGCCTTCAAACCACTGGGTCAGTCGCTCCTGCCAGTCCCGGCCGGCCGGCTGCACCCAGTCACAAAGGATCTGGCAGCAGCCTCCCTCCTCCAGCATGCCCGGCGCCCGCCGTAACAGCCGGTGCGCGAACTCATCCGCCGGCAACCCGCTGTCGCGGTATTGCCAGCGGCACGAGGGCGTGATGGCGAAGGGTGGATTCGATACGATCAGATCGAAGCGCTCCCCCGCCACGGGATCGAAGCCGTCACCCTCCAACCAACGCACACCCGGGCAGCCGTTCAAGGCGGCGTTGAAGGCGGCGAACTCCAGGGCGCGCCGGCTCAGATCCGTGGCCGTCACCTCCTGGCTGTGCCGGGCGGCCAGGAACGCCTGGATGCCGCACCCCGTTCCCAGATCCAGCGCCCGGCGCACCGGAGCGCGGATGGTGAAGTTGGCCAGAGAGATGGTCGAGTTGGTGAGGCCCATCACCTGGTCCGCCCGAGCGGCCCCACCCGCGCCTCCCGGCTGATCCACCGCCAGCACCAGCCCGCGAAACGGCATCAGCCTGACCCGCGCCCCGACGGCATCTCCGGCCGGCTCGAGCAGCTCACCGCAAGCTTCCTGCGACAGCGGAGCAAGCGCGGAGCGCAAGGCCTCTGCTTCGACCGGGACGCCCAGCAGGAACAAGCGGATCAGCGTGTCCAGCGGGCGTCCCCGCCGGGTCAGGTGCAACAGGTGGGGCAGCTCCGCGCCGGGAAGGTTGGGCACCTCGATGGGCCCCAGCGTATCCAGCAGGCCCTGCTCGTGGTAGCCAGCGCGGGCCAACGCCTCGTGCAGGGCGCGGAACTCGTCGGGGGACAGTGCAGCCAGCATATGGCCTACCTGATCACCTGCACCTGCACCCCCGCCCGCAGGCGGGCCCAGCGGCGGTCAGCCGTTACGGCGCGCACACCCAGCGCCTGAGCGGTGGCCAGGCAGGCCCGATCCCCGAAGGACAGCCCCGCCGCCTGTGTCACAGGCCGCAGCGCCGCCGCCAGCCAGGCCAGCGACTCGTCGAAGGAAACCACGGCCACCTGGAGGCTCTCCAGCACCGCGCGCGCCTGCGCCGCTGAGGGGCCCCGCTCCAGCAGCTTGGCCGCCGCTTCCGAGAAATTCACCGCGCTCACCGCCGCCCCGTCCAGCTCCTTGCCCACCTCCGCGGCCCCCGGCTCGTCGTGCAGATACGCCAGCACGGCCGAGGCGTCCAGCACGCAGCTAGTCAAGCTCCGCCTCCCGGCGCCGCTCCCGGATCAGCTCCTCCACCAGGGACACCCCAGGCGGGATCAGCTTGCACACCTGCTCCTGGGCCCAGCGGCGCGCCGCCTGGCGCGAGCGGATGCGCAGCTCGCCGTCGGCCAGCGACAGCACCAGCTCAGCGCCGGGCCGCAGGCCCAGCGCGTGGCGGAAGCGGGCGGGAATGACCACGCGTCCCCCCGCGCCCAGCCGCGTGGCAACCTGGAGCGATTCTGCCATGACCGCTTCAGTGTACCACCTCGGGCCCAGCCTGCCCAGCCAGCTCAAGGGGCTTGACAGAGAGCCCAAACATACGTACAATTAAAACGAACGTATGAACGAGCAGGAGACCGACACCAAGACCCGCCTCCTCGACGCCGCCGAGCGCCTCTTCGCCGAGCGCGGCTTCGCCGCCGCCTCCCTGCGCGCCATCACCGCGGCGGCTCAGGTCAACCTGGCCGCCGTCAACTACCACTTCCGCTCCAAGGAAGCTCTGCTGCAGGCGGTCTTTTCCCGCCGCCTGGGCCCGCTCAACCGCCAGCGCCTGCAAATCCTGGAGGAGGCCGAGGCCCGCGCCGGCCGGCGCTCCCTGCCGCTCGAGGACATTCTCGAAGCCTTCGTCGCCCCCACCCTGCGCCTGCGGGCCGAGCTGGCGCAAAGCGGGGCCAGCTTCCAGCGCCTCATGGGCCGCCTGGTCTTCGAGCCCGCCGAGACCGTCCAGACCATCTTCAAGGACCAGTTCGCCGGGCTGGCCGTGCGCTTCCAGGCCGCCCTGGTCAAGGCCCTTCCCAAGCTGCCGCCACTGGATCTGCTCTGGAGGATTCACTTCACTGTCGGCGCCATGGCCTTCACCATGGCGGGCGCTCACATGCTGACGGTTCTGGCGGGGAACCGCTGCGACCCCGCGGACGTGGAGGGGACGATTCGCCGTCTGGTGGCTTTCCTGGCGGCGGGCCTGCGTGCGCCGCACGGGGCGAGCCGCCGGCAAAGGAGGGCAACCTGATGAGACTGTTCACATGCCTGTTGTTGGCGGCTGCCGCGTTCGCCGAGCGGGTTGAATCTCCCGCCACGCTCCGGCTCAGCCTGCGCCAGGCTGTCGAGGTGGCCCTGGCGCCAGACGGCAACGCGCGCCTGGCGCTGACCGAAGAACTGGCGCGCCAGGCGGACACCCGCGCCCGGCAGGCCCGCTCCGCCCTGCTGCCGCAGGTCGAATCCTCGCTGGCGCAGCAGAACCAGACCCGCAACCTGGCCGCCTTCGGCATACGCTTCTCGCTTCCCTTCCCCGGCTTCGAGCTGCCCGAGCGCGTGGGGCCTTTCAACACCTTCGACGCCCGCGTCACCGCCGCGCAGAGCCTGTTCGATCTCAGCGCCGTCCGCCGCTGGCAGGCTTCCCGTGCTGGGGTACGGGCGGCCGCGGCGGAAACCGACAGCGCCCGCGAGCAGGTGACGGCTTCCGTCGCCAAGCTGTACCTGGCGGCGCTGGTGGCGGAGTCCCGGTTGGAGTCCGCCCGCGCCAACCTCGAACTGGCCGAGGCGCTCGAGCGCCTGGCTCTCAATCAGAAAGCGGCGGGGACCGGCACGGCCATCGAGGTAACCCGCGCCAGGGTGCAGGCCGCCAACCTGCGCCAGCGCGTGCTCGCGGTGCAGAACGAGCGCCGCCGCGCGCATCTCGAGTTGCTCAAGGCCATGGGCCTGGACTTGGCCACTCAGCTCGAGCTTACCGAGCGGCTGGCCTACATCCCCATGGATGCGGTCACTCTCGAGCAGGCCAAAGCCACGGCCATCGCCTCCCGGCCCGACCTCAAGGCCCAGGACATCCGCGAGACCACGGCGCGCCTGGGTTACAGCGCCACCAGGTTGGAGCGGCTGCCCTCGCTGGCCGGCTTCGCCGACTATGGCACGATCGGCTCGAGCATAAACCACGCCCTGCCCACCCGTACCTACGGACTGGCGCTTAGAGTGCCGCTCTTCGACGGGGGCCGCCGGGATGCCCGCCGTGCCGAGAGCCTGTCGCTGGTGCGGCAGGAGAGCGTAAAGACCCGCGATCTGCGGCGGCAGGTGGAGTTGGAAGTGCGGCTGGCGCTGGACAACCTGCAATCAGCCGAAGAGCAGGTCCGCGTGGCCGACGACGGCCTGAAGCTGGCGGACGAGGAAGTGGCCCAGGCGGAGCGCCGCTACCGCGCCGGAGTCACCAGCAGCCTGGAGGTCACCGACGCCCAGACCCGCCTGGAGCGCGCGCGGGAGAACCGCATCGCCGCGCTGTTCGCTTTTCAGGCCGCGCGTATTGATCTGGGCCAGGCCACCGGCACGGTGCGCCGCCTGATTCAGTAGGGAGTGACAAGGTGAAGAAGAAGAAACTGCTGCCTATCATCGTGGTGGTTCTGGCCGCCGTCGTCGCCGGCGTCTACTGGTTCCGCTCGGCGCGCAACAACCTCGAGGGCGCCATACGGATCTCGGGCAACATCGAGCTGACCGAGGTCAACATATCCTTCAAGATCCCCGGGCGTCTCATCGAGCGGCTGGTGGACGAGGGCCAGCCGGTGCGCAAGGGACAGGTGGTGGCGCGCCTGGACCAGGAGCAACTGCTGCGCCAGCGCGACCGCGTCCGCGCCGCCGTGACCGGGGCCGAATCCCGGCTGGCCCAGTTGCAGACCGCCATCCAGTACCAGACCGAGAATGTGGCCAGTCTCGTCGAGCAGCGCCAGGCCGAGCTGCGCCAGGCCGAGGCGGTCCTCGCGCAACTGCTGGCCGGCTCGCGCTCGCAGGATATCGAGCAGGCGCGCGCCGCCGCTTCCGCCGCCGAAATCGCCTTCGACAAGTCCCGCCGCGACTTCGAGCGCGCCCAGGTCCTCTTCAAGAAGGAAGACATCTCGGCCGCCGACTTCGACCGTTTCAAGAGTGCCTGCGAAGGCGCCGAGGCCGCGCTGCGGCAGACCCGCGAGCGGCTGGCGCTGGTCGTCGAGGGCCCGCGCAAGGAGGACCTCGAGGCCGCCCGCGCGGTGGTGGCCCGCGGCCGCGCCGGTTTGCGCGCCGCCGAAGCCGCACACCTGGACCTCAAGCGCATGCAGCAGGAGACCGCCACGCGCCGCGCCGAGATCGAACAGGCCCGCGCCGAGCTGGGCGTCATCGAAGCGCAGTTGAAGGACGCGGTGGCGATCTCGCCCATCGACGGCGTGGTGCTGGTGAAGTCCGCCGAAGTGGGCGAAGTGCTGGCCGCTGGCACTTCGGTGGTCACGGTGGGCGATCTGGATCGTCCCTGGCTGCGCGCCTACCTGAACGAGCGCGACCTGGGCCGGGTGAAGCTCGGCGACCAGGTCAAGGTCACGACCGATTCCTTCCCCGGCAGGACCTGCACGGGGCGGTTGAGTTTCATCTCCTCGGAGGCCGAGTTCACGCCCAAGCAGATCCAGACCCGCGAGGAGCGCGTCAAGCTGGTCTACCGCATCAAGATCGACCTTGAGAATCCCCGCCACGAGCTCAAGAGCAACATGCCGGCGGACGCGGAGATCCTCGCCCACTGAACATCGCCATGATCCGCACGCACAGCCTCACCCGCCGCTTCGGCGATCTGGTCGCCGTGGACAGCCTCGACCTCGAGGTGCGGCGCGGCGAGATCTTCGGGCTGGTCGGCCCGGACGGCGCGGGCAAGACCACCACGCTGCGTCTGCTGTGCGGCCTCATGACGCCCAGCGCAGGCGAGGTCTGGGTGGCGGGGCACGACGTGGCGCGGCGCCCCGGCGCGGTCCGCGATTCGATCGGCTACATGGCTCAGCGCTTCGGGCTGTACGTGGACCTCACCGTGGACGAAAACATGGCCTTCTACGCCGACCTGTACGGCCTGCCGCGCGGCGAGCGCGAGGAGCTGGCCGTCCGCCTGCTGCGCATGACGCGCATGGAGCCCTTCCGCCGCCGCCTGGCGGGCCAGCTCTCCGGCGGCATGAAACAGAAGCTCGGGCTGATGTGCGCGCTGCTGCACCGTCCCCAGGTGCTGTTCCTGGACGAGCCTACCAACGGCGTGGACCCCCTCTCGCGGCGCGATTTCTGGATCATCCTCCACCAGCTCGTCGAGGACGGCATGACGGTATTCATCACCACGGCTTACCTCGACGAGGCCGAGCGCACCAACCGCGTGGGCCTGATGCACCGTGGCCGGCTGATCGCCTGCGACACGCCCGAGGCCCTGCGCCGTCTGGCCCCCGGCGAAGCGTCCCTGGAGGACGTATTCATCGCCCTGATCCGGAGAACCCAGAATGCCGGCCACTGATCCCGCCCCCTGGGCCGTCGAGATCGACAACCTCACCAAGGCCTTCGGCGACTTCGTGGCCGTGGACCGCGTCTCGCTCCAGGTCGCGCGCGGTGAGATCTTCGGATTCCTCGGTCCCAACGGCGCCGGCAAGTCCACCACCATCCGCATACTATGCGGGTTGCTCAGCCCCACCGCCGGCCAGGCCCGCGTGGGCGGCTACGATGTGGCCCGCGACCCGGAGCTGGTGCGCCACAACCTCGGTTACATGTCGCAGAAGTTCTCTCTCTACGACGACCTCACCGTCGAGGAGAACCTCGACTTCTTCGGCGGCATCTATGGGGTTCCGCCCGAGATGCTCTCCCAGCGCAAGGAATACGCCCTCGAGATGGGCGGACTTCAGGACCGGCGCTCGACCATGACCCGCCTGCTCCCCGGCGGCTTCAAGCAGCGCCTGGCCCTGGGCTGCGCCATCCTCCACGAGCCGCCTATCCTGTTCCTGGATGAACCCACGTCTGGCGTGGACCCCATCGCCCGCCGCGCCTTCTGGGATCTCATCCGCCAGCTCTCGGGCGCCGGCCACACCGTTTTCGTCACCACTCACTACATGGACGAAGCCGAGTACTGCCACCGTTTGGCGCTGATGTATCGCGGCCGCATCATCGCGCTGGGCGCGCCCGAGGCGCTGAAAGCGCAGATGCCATCCTCCGACCGAGGTTCGGAATCGGCTTCCGAGCCGCGACCGCCAGGGAGCGGATTGTCAACGCAACTGCCGTCTCTGGAAGACGTCTTCGTGGCCCTCATCGAGCGGGAGGAGCGCTCCGCCCCATGAGCCTGCGACGCACCTGGGCGGTGGCCCGCAAGGAACTGCTGCACATCGTGCGCGATCCGCGCAGCCTGGGACTCGCCCTGGCCGTGCCCCTGCTCATGCTGCTGCTGTTCGGCTACGGTCTCACCCTGGACGTGGACCGCGTGCCCACTCTGATCTACGACCTCGACCGAAGCCCCGAGAGCCGCGCCCTGGCCGCATTGTTCGAGGGTTCGCGCTTCTTCCACGTGCTGGGCGCGGCGCGCGACTATGGCGACATCCAGCGCGCCATCGACCGCGACCGCTGCCTGGTGGCGGTGGTCATCCCGCGCGATTACTCCGCCAACCTGCGCCAGGACCGCACCGCCGAGGTGCAGGTGCTGCTGGACGGCAGCGACTCGAACACCGCCGCCATCGCCCTGGGCTATGCCGAGGCCGTCCTGCGGGGGCACTCGGCCGCGCTGCGCGCCCGCGCCCTGGACCGCAAGGGCGGCCTCCAGTTCAAGGTCCCGGTCGAGCCACGCCTGCGCGTCTGGTACAACAGCGAGCTGAAGTCCCGCAACTACATCGTGCCCGGGCTGATCGCCGTCATACTGCAAATCATCGCTGCGCTGCTCACCTCGCTCACTATCGCCCGGGAATGGGAAACCGGCACCATGGAGCAACTGCTCTCGACCCCGCTGCGGCCCGCCGAGCTGGTGTTGGGCAAACTGACGGCCTTCTTCGGCTTGGGGCTGGCCGACACCCTGATCGGCATCCTCACCGGCGTGTTGATCTTCCGGGTCCCGCTGCGCGGCGATCCCCTGCTACTGCTGGTCACAAGCTGCGTGTTCATGTGCGGCGCGCTGGGCTGGGGCGTGCTGGTCTCGGCGCTGGCCCGTTCCCAGTTGCTGGCCTATCAGGCCGGGATGATAAGCTCCTTCCTTCCCGCCATGCTGTTGTCCGGATTCATCTTCGCCATCGAGAACATGCCGCCCGTGATTCAGGCGGTGACCCGCATCGTGCCCGCCCGCTACGTGGTCACCATGATGAAGGGCATCTTCCTGAAAGGCGTGGGACTGGAGGTGTTGGCCGTCGAACTGGCCTTCCTG
>VFZS01000158.1 GCA_016871095.1 Acidobacteriota bacterium | reverse complement strand
CCGCTGATCTAAACGCCGGCAAGGGCACGGCCGGCAAACTGCTCAAGGACGAGGCCGCCTATCAGCAGATCCGCGACCTGCTGGCCAAGCTGGATGCCATGGTCGAGCGCGTGAACTCCGGCCAGGGCACCGCGGGCCAGCTCCTGGTGAACCCGCAGCTCTACGAGTCCCTGCACGGGGCCACCACCGAGCTGCGCTCGCTGATCAAGGACGTGCGGGCCAATCCCAAGAAGTTCCTGCACATGAAGCTGGCGCTGTTTTGAGATGACCATGGGGACAGGCTCCACCGTCCCAAGCCGCAGGCGCGTGGACGGTGCAGCCTGTCCCCGCGCCAAGCTACTCCTGGTCAACGCGGATGACTTCGGCTTCAGCCGGGACATGAGGACAGACGGAACGCTCCCCCTTCGCCGGGCCCTCGCCCGAGCCGCGGAACGTCCCCTCTGTCCGCACGTCCGGAGCGGCCGCCACAGGGACAGCGGCAAGAGCGTGGCTGTATCGCATGTGGCCCGAGTATACTGATGGACGGGATAAGAGGGATTTGCCCTGCCAGGCCTGGGGAGGTGCTGCAGCTTCATGCCTGCCGGGCACGAGGTGGTGGTGTGACGTAGCCAAGAGCTGGTCAAGACGGTGGGGATGATCGACATTTCGTCGATCTCGGGCGGGCTCAGCGTGGCCAAGAGCGTCTACCAGGCGCTCGAGTTCATTCGCGGCATTGCCGGCGCCTCGGTTGTTGCGGCGTACTTCCGCTACGACGGCACGCGGGTGGAGGGGTCGGACAAAGTCGAGACTGAGATACACCGCGCCGAGAACAATGAGACCGAGTGGTGGTATTCGGTGAAGCCCCTTGAAGATTACGTTTTCGTTCGCGTCCCAGTCGTTGAGTCTTGCGCGCACGAGCTCATCGGGCATGTGGTCGGTGAGCCGATACCCGACGCGAAGTACTGGCGCTGGGTGGCGCCAGTTCTACCAGGGCGCCTCTACGGAGGTGAGGCGGTGAACCTCAAAGTGGACTTTCTCGTGTTCGGTTACAAGCCGAAGGCGCTCATCAAGCACTTCGCATCGAAGTGACCCTGTCCGGTGATGAGGGGTTGCAGCTCAGCGCCACGTCCAGGCCGGGAGCCGCCAGGCATAACTCGACATGATGCGCCCACAGTACGCCGCGTTCTCGGATGAGAGCCGTCACAGCGAAGGCAGATTCCGCAGTATCGCCGCGCTCTCCCTCCCGGCTGCCTTCGTGACTAAAGTCAGTGACCGGATTGGGGCTCTCCTGGGGGACCACGGCGTTCAGGAGTTCAAGTGGAGCGAATTCAAGAATCGCCAGAGAGGAACCGCGGCGAGGGCGTTGGTTGATCTGGTGTTCGATGAGCTGCTCGGCTTGGACACCCGGTTTGACGTTTTGGTGTGGGACACGGAGGACGCGCGTCATCAGGTCAACCGTCGAGACGACCGCAAGAACTTCGAGCGCATGTTCTTCCACCTGCACCGCGTTCTCATGCAGCGGCGCGAGGCAGGCGCCAGGTGGCACCTGCGGCCCGATGAGCGCCAGGATATTGACTGGGAGACGATTCGTTCGTGTTTGGAAAGTGTTGGCGCGTGGCGACGCCACTTCGAGCATCCCCTATTGAGGGAATCGTTCTCCACGCAGTTCTTCAACATTCGAACGCTGCGCGAGGTCGTATCGGCCAATACTCCCCTGTGTCAGCTTGCAGATTTCTTCGCGGGCATCGCGGCGTGGTCCCGCACGAATGCTGACAAGACCCTGCGATGGCTGCGGGAGAGTACCGGCCAGCGACACTTGTTTCAGCAGGAACCTCCCATTCCGCAGAGCGCAAGCGACCGGGCGCGTGTGCCGGTACTGAGGCATTTCTACGAACGCTGCAAACGGGGGCACTTGGGCGTCTCTTTGGCGAGTTGCGGCTACCTGCGGACGCGAGATCCATCCAGACCACTGAACTTCTGGCACTACGAGCCGCAGCACGAGCACGACAAGGCGCCCACGAAGGATGTCCGACACTCGCCTGCGACCGGCGATCGCCACCGACGCGCCCGCGAGTTGGAGGGTGGGCGAAGGGGGGATACAATGTACAGGGGGGCACGATGACAGCCCTGACGGAAGCTTTGAGGAACGCCCTGAACCTAGGCGTTGATGAGCGGGCGGCGCTGGCAGAGAGGCTGCTCGCCAGCCTTGACGAGTTGAGCGAGGAGGAGGCGGAGCGCCTATGGGCGGAGGAAGCGGGACGGCGTCTGCATGAGTATCACGCGGGACACGCCAGGAGTGTCTCGGCCCAAGAGGTGGCGCAGAAGGTGGAAAGACTCCTCCGGTGACACCGGTCAGCTACCACGAGGCCGCCGAGGCCGAGTTGCTGAGTGAGATCGGGTACCTCGAAGTCCGCGCCGGAGGTTTGGGCAGGCGTTTCTTCGCGGAGGTTCGGTGGGCTGAGCAGCTCATCGCGAGGTTTCCGGAATCGGGGGAGGAGATTCTCCCCGGCATACGCAAGCGCATGCTTCGGAAGTTCCGTTGCTCGCTGATCTACGCGCTCGAGAAGGAGGGCGTGCTGATCCTGGCGGTGGCTCACCAAAGCCGCCGGCCGGGCTACTGGGTCGGCCGAATCACTCCCAGCGAATCTGGGCCGCAGGCGGATACCTGAAAGTGCTGTGCGCCCCGCTACCCGCCGCCTCGTCGTCAACGCGGATGACTTCGGCTTCAGCCGGGATGTGAACGCCGGCATCGTCGAGGCTTTCCAGCGCGGCATCGTGCGTTCGACCACGCTGATGGCCAACGGCGCGGCCTTCGACGACGCCGTCCGGCTGGCTCGCGCGCATCCAGGGTTGGATGTGGGCTGCCACCTCACCCTGGTGGAAGCGCCCGGCCTGCCGGTCGGGCTGGCCGGGCTGATCCGCGCCGTCGCACTCCGCCGTATCCCCATCTACGAGGAGCTGGCGGGGCAGGTCCGCCGCATCCTTGACGCCGGAATCCACCTGACCCATCTGGACACACATAAGCACACCCACCTGCTGCCGCCGGTGCTCAAGGCCGTCTGCCGCATCGCCCGGGAATTCGGAATCCCCTGGGTGCGCAGGCCCGTCCTCTTCCGGGCCCGGGGCTGCCGGACCACCGATCATTTCGCCGGCTTCACCCTCACCGGGCGGCTCGATACGGCCGCGCTGGTGCGCGTGATCCGCAATCTGCGCCCCGGCCTAACCGAGTTCATGTGCCACCCCGGCCGTTGCGGGCCGGAGCTTGAAGCAGCGCGGACCCGCCTCAAGGCCAGCCGCGAGCGGGAACTGGAAGCTCTGTGTGCGCCTGAAGTCCGCGAGGCCCTGCAATCCGCTCAGGTGCAACTGGTCAGCTACCGAGAGCTGTGACGGCAGCGGGGACAGACGGAACGTTCCCCCTCTCGAGTGGTCCTCGCGCGGACGGGGAACGTTCCGTCTGTCCCCATCCCGGAGCGCCGACGGGAAGACGATCTGGTACGACCTGCAAACGCCGCGAGGCGAGGATTTCTGGCTGGCGGCTTACCGGCTCGATACGGGTGAGCGGACGTGGTATCACTTGCAGCGCAACGAGTGGTCGATTCACTTCAACGTGTCGCGCGACGGGACGCTGTTCTGCGGCGACGGCGGCGATCCGGGCCAGGTCGCGCGCGCCCCGGACGGCCAGTGGATCTACTTGTTCCGGGATGCGGGGACAGACGGGACGTTCCCCCTTTGCAGGCTAGTGTGCTGTCTCGCAAATACCTTTGCCACGCTGCCTCGTGGGACAGGCCTTCAGCCTGTCGGCCGTGCACTACCGATTGTCAACGAACTTGCGAGGCAGCACACTAGCGGCTCGAGCCGGGGAACGTTCCGTCTGTCCCCCTGCCTGTCCCCCTGCCATGTTCCCCTGTCACCCTGGCTGCGCCAAGGTGCGCCAAAGCGCGCCAGAAGACGCCGCTCCACCAGCTCCTGTTGACGATCAACAGGGCAACTGCTACACTTCTGTTGAATACCTACAGGAGAACCGAAATGAGACCCCGAAGCATGGCGATCTGGCTGGCGGCGGTTCCCGCGCTGCTCTGCGCCCAGGAGGCGCTGCCCAAGGCCGAGGAGATTCTGGATCGCTACGTGGCCGTCACCGGCGGGCGCGAGGCCTACCAGAAGCGCCGCACCGAGGTGCGCACCGCCCGACTGGAAGTGGCGGGCAGGGACGTCGCCTTCACAGTCACCACATACCGTGCCTTGCCCGGGAAGGCCTACACCATCACGGAGATACCGGGGGTGGGCAAAGTCGAGGAAGGGACCGATGGCGAGGTGGCCTGGAGCCTGTCGGAGGCGCGCGGACCGGTTGTCAAGGCCGGTTTCGAGCGGGACATGGCCCTCTACGGCGCCACGCTGGACGTGGATCTGCGCTGGCGGGAATTCCTTACTTCCGCCAAGACCGCCGGGGTCGAAGAAATGGACGGCCGGCCCTGCTACAAGGTGCTCCTCGGCTGGGGGGAGAGCAACGAGCTGACGCGGTTCTACGACAAGGAGACGGGTTTACTGACCAAAGGGCTCATGCGGGTCAAGCTGCCGCAGGGGCAATTCACCATGGAGACCTCGTTCCAGGACTACCGCAGCGCCGGCGGCATCGTGCAGCCACACAAGACCACCACCAAGCTCCCCGGGCAGGAGATGGTGGGGACGCTTCAGAGCGTGGAGGTCAACGTGGAAGTCGATCCGTCCCGGTTCGCGCTGCCCGAGCCGGTTAAAGCCCTGCTGGCGAAGCAGAAGAGCGCCGCGCCGCCGGCGGAACGGTGAGGCCGATGCGCAGCGCATTCCTGGCCGCGCTGTTCGCGCTGGGCGCGCTCGGCCCCATCCGGGCGGCGGCCTGCACCGGCATCTGCGCCAAGAGCAAGGACCTGGTGCTGGTGGGCAACAACGAGGACTGGGGGAACCCGCGCACCCGAATCTGGTTCGTGCCCGCCGAAGAAGGCAGGCACGGCCGCATGTTCGTCGGCTTCGACAACGGTTTCCCGCAGGGGGGCATGAACGAGAAGGGGCTGTTCTTCGACGGCTTCGCCACCCCGCGCCTGGAGGTGGCCCCCACTCCCGACAAGCAGATGTACTTCGGGAACATCGCCGAGAAGGCGCTCGCCGAGTGCGCCACGGTGGACGAAGTCATCCGCCTCCTCGACAAATACCGCCGTCCCGACCGGGCGGTCTTTCTGTTCGCCGATCGCAACGGCGACGCGGTGGCCATCGAACCCGAGGCCGCCGTGCGCAAGAAGCACTGGTTCTTCGTTCAGACCAACTTTTACCAGTCCCTCACGCCGCCAGGCACGGAGACCTGCCCGCGTTTCAAGATCGCCACGCGCATGCTGGAGGAATCGCGGGGCGCGATCTCGCTCGATCTGTTCCGCCGCATCCTGGCGGCGACTCACCAGGAGGGCAACAACCCCACCCAGTACTCGAATATCTACGACCTGAGCGCGCGCGTGATGTACCTGTATCACTTCCATAACTTCGAGAACGTGGTCCGCATCGACCTGGCCGAGGAGCTGCGCAAGGGGCCGCACAAACTGGAGATCCCCGCGCTGTTTCCGCCCACGCACGCCGCGGCGGTCTACGCCCGCGGGTACGAGAAGGAGCGCACCAAGTGAGTCTGACCGGCGCAAGAGCCGATCTGCTGCAAGGCACTCTGGACCTGCTGGTGCTGAAGACCCTGGAGACGCTGGGGCCGACGCACGGCTGGGGCATCGCGCGGCGCATCGAGCAGGTTTCCGAGGATGCGCTACGCATGAACCAGGGGACGCTCTACCCGGCCCTGGTGCGCCTGGAGCAGCGCCGCTGGATAAAGTCGCGCTGGGGCGTATCCGAGAACAACCGGCGCGCGCGGTTTTACGCGCTCACTCCCAAGGGACTGCGGCAACTGCACGCCGAGGAAGCGAGGTGGGAGCGGATGTCGGCCATCATCGGCCGCATTCGCCAGGCCTTTCCGCAGGAGAGCGCCCCGTGACGTGGCTGAGGACGCTGGCCGGCCGCCTGGCGGCTCTGTTTCGCAAGGAAAGCCTCCGCGAGGAATTCGGCCACGAGCTCCAGGATCACCTCGAGATGGAGACCCAGGCGAACCTCCGCCGCGGGATGGATCCTGAGGAAGCGCGCCGGGCCGCCTGGATGCGGCTGGGCGGGGTGGACCAGGCGCAGGAAGCGTGGTGGGACCAGCGCGGGCTGCCCGCGCTCGAGTCGCTGGTCCAGGATCTCCGCTACGCCGCGCGCGCTGCTGCGAAGTCCGGTATACAGCGTGGTCGCGGTGCTTTCGCTGGCCCTGGGCATCGGCGCCAACACCGCCATGTTCACCCTCATTCACGCGCTGGTGCTGCGCCCGCCGCCGTACCCGGAACCGGAGCGGCTGGTCAACCTGTGGTCCACTGCCACCTGGCAGGGGAGCAGCTCCTGGGGATCGGTTTCAGTGCCGGACCTGCGGGACTGGCGGGAGCAGAACGACGTCTTCGAGGAGATGGCCGCGTTTCAGGCTGGCGGCGTCAACCTGACGCGGGAGGGGGCGTCGGTGCGGCTGCTGGCGGCGCATGTCGAGGCTGGGGTGTTCCGCGTCCTGAAGGTACAGCCGTTACTTGGCCGCGTCATCCTGCCCGAGGAAAACACCGCGGGCAGGGACCGCGTGGTGGTGCTCGGTCACGGCCTTTGGGAGACCACCTTTGGGGCTGACCCGCGCATTGTCGGCCAGCAGGTGTGGATCAACGGCGCCAGCCACGTGGTGGTGGGCGTGATGCCGCGGGGTTTCAGGTTCCCGCCGCGCTCCGGAATCGAAGCGTGGACGCCCTTGACTCTCGAGGAGGCCTGGCAGAAGGAACGCGGCTCGCGTTTCTTGAATGTGATTGCGCGCCTCAAGCCCGGGATTTCGCAGACCACCGCGCAACTTAACTTGAACGCGATATCCGACCGCCTCCGCAGGTTGTATCCGGAGGACAACGCCACCCGCGGGGCAAGCGTACGGTCCTTCCACCTGGAGACGGTCGCGGCCACAGCTCGGCTGCTGTTGGTGCTCTACGGCGCTGTGGGGCTGATTCTGCTGCTGGCTTGCGCCAACGTGGCCCACCTGGTGCTGGGTCGTGCGGCGGCGCGCGCGCGGGAGCTCTCCGTGCGCGTAGCGCTGGGCGCGGGCCGCCTCCGCGTGGTGCGGCTGCTGCTCACTGAGAGCCTGCTGCTGGCCGCGGCCGGCGGAGCGGCCGGATTCTTCGCCAGCCGGTGGTCCCTCGCCGCTCTGCTGCGGCTCGCCGGGGAACACCTGCCGGCCGGCGAACCCATTGAGGTGAACAACGCCGTTCTGGCTTACTGCATCCTGGTCTCACTGGCAGCCGGGCTGCTGGCCGGGCTGTGGCCGGCGCTGCGCGCCAGCCGCGTGGAACTTCAAAGCGCCCTCAAGGACGTGGACCCCACCGCCGGTACGGCGCTGCGCCGTCGGCGCGGGCGGTTGATGGTCATTGAAATCGCTCTCTCGCTGGTGCTGGTGCTCGGGGCGGCCTTGCTGCTACAGAGCCTGCGGAGTCTGACTCGCTTCGACCTTGGCTTTCGCCCGGAACGCGTCCTGACCATGAAGGTGGCGCTGCCCGACACCCGTTACTCGCGCCCGGGGGAGACTGAGGCCTTCTATGACACGCTGCTCGAGAGGGTCCGCGCGCTGCCCGGAGTGAACCATGCCGGCGTGATCACCCTGCTCCCCATCCAGAGCGCCTACTGCAATTCGAACTTCTCTATTCAGGGACGCGAATTGCCCCCGCCGGGTCACGAGCCCGCCGCCGAGTTCCGCCTGATCAGCCCGGACTACTTCCGCGTCATGGGCATCCCGCTGATCGCCGGCCGCCATTTCCGCCCCGAGGACCGGGCCGGCGGGCGGCGAGTGGCGCTCATCAACCAGCGGATCGCGGAGAAGTATTTCCCCGGTGAGGACCCAGTTGGCAAGCAGATCGCCATCGGCACCCAGCCCAAACCCGACAGTTGGATGACGATTGTGGGCGTAGTGGGCAACGTCCGGGACGCGGGGGTGTACCGCCAGGGCCTCAACGTCCTGTACCAGCCCTTCAGCCAGTCAGACGGTGGCTGGAAAACGGTGAGCCTGGTCTTGCGGGCCAGCGTGGAGCCGGAGACGCTCAGCCAGGCGGTGCGGCGCGAGGTGGCGGGCCTGGACCGCGACGCGGCCGTCTTCCTGGTGAAGACCATGGAGCAGGTGGTCTACGATTCGACCACCGGGACGCGGCTGCTTTCACGGCTGCTGACCCTCTTCAGCGGGCTGGCCCTGGTGCTGGCGCTCATCGGGGTCTACGGCGTGATGTCTTGCCTGGTCACACAGCGCACGCACGAGTTCGGTGTGCGCATGGCCCTGGGCGCCGCGCGGGGCGGCATTCTGCGCCTGGTGCTCCGCGACGGGCTGCGCCAGGGGCTCAAAGGCGCGCTTCTGGGGATCTCCTGCGCCGTGGGTATGAGCCAGCCGCTCGGCCGGTACGTCATCGGCATGTCGCCGCTACACGTGGCCACGTGCCTCGGCGCCGTCGCCCTGGTCCTGGGCGTGGCGCTGGCCGCCAGCCTCCTCGCCGCCCGCCGCGCCTCCCGCGTGGACCCCCTGTCCGCCCTGCGGCACGAGTGACGGACAGCGGACACGGGGACAGACGGAACGGTCCCCCTTCCGAGAGGCCCTCGCGCGAGCCGGGGAACACTCCGTCTGTCCCCGGTCCAGGCGGTGCGGCGCGAGTTGGCCGGCCTGGACCATGATGCGGCCGTCTTCCTGGTGAAGACCATGGAGCAGGTGGTCTACGACTCGACCACGGGGACGCGGCTGCTCTCCCGACTGCTGACCATCTTCAGCGGGCTGGCCCTGTTGCTGGCGCTGGTGGGGGTGTACGGCGTGATGTCTTGCCTGGTCACGCAGCGCACCCATGAGTTTGGCGTGCGCATGGCTCTAGGCGCGGGCACGGCGCTGGGAGCACTCCCCCAAAATGGCCGGCGTGGTCACGGTCAGTCGCCAGCCTCCGGGTAGGGCGTCTCGCCTCCGAGTGACGGTCAGTAGCGGTTCGGAGTGCCACTTGCCCAACGCCAGGCGCCTATGAGGGATCCAGCAGGCAAGTCTCACGCGACCGCGCCGTCATCATAGAAACCCGTAACAGGGGGCCCCAGTTCATGCCGCGGAGTGATTCCGCGCCGGGCCCGCCAGCCTCCGGTGCAAGCCTCGCAGGGACTTGACTTGGGGTTGCCCCTGGGAGCAGAATCAAGGTGGCCTATTGTGGGGCAAGGTTCTATCAAGAGGTTAGGAACTAAAGACCATCCGAGGAGGTATTGTATGGCGATTCGACTGTCTGTGGTGCTCTCACTGGCAGCCATCCTGCTGGTGACGGCACAACCCGTTATGGGACAAGAGGTGAGCGCCAGCATCACCGGGCGCATCCTCGACCCGAGCGGGGCGGCCATTGCCGCTGCCCGCGTCACCGCCAGGGACGTG
>VFZS01000157.1 GCA_016871095.1 Acidobacteriota bacterium | reverse complement strand
CGCAGACGCTGGTACGGATCATCGGCGGCGGCGCCGCGGGCCGCCGCGTGCAACAACCGCCGGGCCTCATAGGCGCGGGCCAGCTCCTGGGCGGGCTCGGAGAAGTCCACGGCTGCGAGCAGCGCGCGCATCTCGGCGGGCCGTTCCGCGAAGAGCGCATCCAGGGTCTCCTCGGCGGCGGCCCGCAGGAGGGCACCGGACTCGGGCCGCTCCAGCACCTCGAAGCGCGGGTCCAGACCCGCGTCGATGGCGTGCTCGCGCAGCAGGCGGGCGCAGAAGCCGTGCACCGTCGAGACATGCGCCCGCTCAAGCTGCTCCTTCAGTTCCGGTTGCGCCGAAAAATCCTTGGCCAGGCGCTGCTTGATCTCGGTGGCGGCCTTGTCGGTGAAAGTCACCGCCAGGATGCGCAAAGGCGAGCAGCCGTTCTGAATGCGCCAGCGGAACCGCTCGACCAGCACGCGGGTCTTGCCCGAGCCGGGACCCGCCACCACGCAGACGTCCTGCCCGGTGCGGGTGACCGCGGCGAGTTGTTCCGCGCTCAGCTTCACTCGGCGCCTCCCGCGGCGAGCATGAACCTCCCGGCTGCCCGTATGCGACAGGCATCACGGAAGGCGCAGTACTCGCACCGCTCGGGGTCCGCCGGGTTCGCCTCGATGCGGCCCTCCCGGATCTGGCGCGCCGCGCCGAGCGCGGCCGCTCGCGCCTCTTCGAGCCGCTCCCGCAGCTCCTCGAGGGTGCAGGCCACGCCCGGCCCCCGCCATTCCTCCCGGGTGAGCGCGTGCCAGCCGGCCACGCTGGTTTCCTTGCGGAAGCCCCAGTAGAACCACCCCGCGGGCCGGCATCCCTCTTGCGCCTCCAGTCCCAGCAGGTACAGGGCGCCCTGCACGAAGCGCCCCTGCTCGCAGCCTTCCTTGCGCTTGCGGATGCCCGTCCCGCTGGAGTACTTGAAGTCGAAGACCACGGCGGCGTTTCGCGGGCTCACGTCGCAGCGGTCGATACGCCCGCGGATGCGAGTGCCGCCCTCCAGATCGAACTGGATGTTCTCCTCAACCCGCGGCAACCAGCCCTCCAGTCGCGGCGGATCCGCGGTCAGGCGGCCAAGGTCTTCCAGCATGCGCAGGCGGACCAGCTCGGCGCGGCAGCCCAGGGACACGCGCTGTTGGGCGCACACGCGGGCGAAGACGGCCTCGAAGACGGTTTCCAGGGAACCATCACCGCGCTGCCACGCGGCCAGCGCCTGATGCGCGATGTCGCCCCGCACCAGCGCGTCCAGCCGCTCCTCGGGCCGCGGGGGAGGGCCCCCCAGCTTGAGTGTGTGCTTCCCGAAGAACTGGAAGGGGCATTGCAGGAAATCTTCAAGGGCAGTGGGGCGGAACGTATCATGCGTGGAGCATAGGCGCGCCAGCAGCTCGGGATGCCGCACCAGCACGGGCGCTCCCCAAGGCCCGCGCGGGCCATCCAGGGCCGGACGCGCGGCGCGCGCCTTCACCGCCCCAGCGGGGAACTCGTCCAGGAAGAAGGAGGGCAGGTTGGGATCGCCCTTGGCGTTTGATTCGGGGTAGCTCACCACCAGCTCGGCGGTGGCCCGCGTGGCGGCCAGGTCGAAGAGGAAGCGCTCCCGCCGGCGCAGGTCCGCGCTGGTGTCCAGGCGCAGCCCGGCGGCGCGCCAGGCTTCGCGCGCGGCGTCGGGGAAGAACGGATCCGGCGGCTGGTACAGCGGAAACTGGCGCTCCACCAGCCCGGGCAGGAACACCACCGGGAGTTCCCACTGACGGGCTTCAAAAACGTCCAGCACGGCGACCGCGTTGCGCCGCCGGTCCGGTGCGCGCAACGAGGTGTTCTCCAGCACCAGCCCCAGGGCGTCCCAGAAAGCGGCCAGGGAAACGGACCGGTCGCCGGGCAAGGCCCCGGCGGTGGTCTCGAGGGCGCGCGCGAACCCCTCCAGCGCGTCCGCCTGGGCGCGCCACGCGGCGACGGTGTCGAAAGATCGGCCGTCGTCGATGACGGGCAGCTCCACCAGCCTGGCCAGCGTCTTCAGGCGCTCCGCCCAGTCGCGGGGAGACAGCTCCAGTGAGCGCCATCCCTCCAAAGCCTCCAAGCGGTCGAGGAAAGCGCGCAAAGGGCCTTCCGGCGCGAGTTCCCGCAGCGCCGCCAACCCCCGGCCCGGCAGGCGCTCGCGGACCTGGAAGTCGAACTCGTCGGCGGTGGGCGTTCCCGCCACACCCGAGGCCGCCATGCGGAGCGCGGCCAGCACCGCGGCGTGCTCCCAGCCGCCTTGGAGCCCCTCCACCAGGCACCTGAAGTAGCGCGCCAGGGCGTGTTCGGCCAGCGGCGGCGTGAAGTAGAAGCGCGCGGGGATTCCGAAACGCTCCAGTACGGTGCGCAGGACCGGAACGTAGGGCTTCTCGCCGCGCAGCAGGATGCCCATCTCCCGGAACTGGCGCCCCTGTGCGACGTGCTCGAGGATGCGGCGCGCGATTTCGACGGCTTCCTGCTCGAGGCCGGCGGCAGTGACCAGGACCCGCGCCCCGAGGCGCGCGGCCGGTGGTGAGTCCTGCTCCTCCAATCCCATTTCCAGCAGCGCCGCCCGCGCCTGCTCGGCGCCCGCCCAGCGCGGCAGCGCGACGGTGAGGTCCGCGTGCGCGGCCAGCGCGCGCAGCAGCCCGAGCTCGGGCTCGCTGAAGGAGAAGAAGCCGTCGAGAAAGACGCGCCGTAAGCTGCCCAGGCCGCGCTCGCGGATTCGGCGCGCGGCCCGCTCCAGCAACCCGGCGCGCAGCACCCAGCCCCGGCGCTCGAGCTCATTCTCGACCTCGCGGTAGACCGCCAGGAACGCCGGCGCCAGCGGCGCCTCCACCGCGCCCAGTTGCAGCACTTCAGCCAGCCGGCGCGCGTAAGTGCCGGTGTCGGAGACCTCGGTGATGGCGCGGGTCAGGCTGGCACGGAAGCCGTCCAGGCGCGCCACCTTGCGGAAGACCTCCGGGGTGTCCCGCTCGAGCACCTCCGCGAGGACGAGTTCCAGCGCTGCCGGGGCGATGGCGGGCGTCCCATCCGTCCACTGATCCAGGAAGCCGGCCAGCGTGAGGACCAGCTCGGGCCGCACCACCAAGCCCGCGCGGGCCAGTTCGTGACGGAGATGTTCCGCCAGCGTGGAAGTAGGCACCAGGAGGCGAAAGTCCGCGTCCCCGCGCGCCACCGAAGCCCGCACCTCGTCCCAGATACGCGCGTTGGAACCCGCGCCCGGCGGGCCGCTCAGGAGCAGCATTCCTGCTCAGTATACAGGGAGCGCGCCAGCGGAAACGCTATTGGAGGATCTGCGCGCGGAAGAAGTAGATGCGCGTAGCGGGATCCCTGTAAATGTCCGAGCTGAGGCCGGCCTTTCGCGCCAGAGCATCGAAGAACTTGCGGGCGCCCCAGCGGGCCTCCGTGGCGACCTGGGGAAGCAGCAGGGCGTGGCGTTGCCCGGACTCGAGGTAGGCGCCATGCACGCCTGGCTGGAACCCGTCCAGGTTGGGCACACGCTTGAATGGCGACAGCACCGAGATCTCGATTTCGATGCCCGTCTCGGCGGGATCCAGGGGCTGGAAGCGGCTGTCCTCGAGCGCCGCGGCCAGGGTCAGCGCGGGAATGGCCTGCGCCAGCGACTCACCGGCGGAGCGCCGCCCCACGCAGCCGCGGAGCCGCCCGCCCTGGTGCAGCGTGACAAAGGCCGCGGCGCGGCGCGCCAGTGCGGGCGTCTCGCGCTCCGGCGGCTGCATCCTCCGCTCCCCGGTGCGCTGGTAGTGTTCCAGCGTCCGGCGGGCCGAGCCGAGCAGCAGCTCCTGGTCCTCTCGCTCCAGGTGGAAACAGCCGCAGCGGAAATACCCCAGGGCCGCGTAGCTCACCGATTGCTGGTAGTCACCGGTGAGCTCCCCGGAGGTCTGATAGTCGAGCAGGTCCTGAAAAACCTCGTCCGCGCCTCCGGCCGCGCTTAAGCTGGCCAGCAGCAGGGCGATGGGATCCAGGCCGCACACTGTGGCCTGGGTCTGGCGGAGGGCCTCGAGGAACATCTCGGGGCGGAGACTGCTGGCGGCATCGACGACGGTTTCGTCGAGGTCGCGCAGGCGCTCCGGCGCCAGATCGTCCGGCGGGAACGGCTGGAAGCAGAAAGACCGTCCGTAGTGGGTGAAATCGGAGCTGGCCACCATCACCGTACCAGGTCCGATGAACTTCGCCAGTTCCCGCGCGGCGGCCTCCCGCCGAACCCCGTCGAGCTGGTTCACATAGATGGGCGCCACCCGGGCCTGTGGAGCCGCAAGCTGGAGGAGCGGAAGATGAATCTCGACCGAGTGGTCGCACAACTGGGACTCGGGCCGGCTTACGAAGCTCCCGCTGGCCAGCAGTTGTTCTCTAACCTGTTGATCCACCGCCACTTCCCCCAGCGGAGTTCGGTAGGCTTCGACATCGGGAATCCAGGCGCCGGAGGGCCCGCCAAGGTGGCGGAATCCCAGCAGGATCACCCGTTCGGGCGGCTCGGCGCGCAGATGGCGGTAGACCGCGGCCGCCACCGTTCCCGAGTACATCAGCCCCGCATGGGGCGCCACGAAGGCCAGCGGCCTGGGCGCAAGATAGGCGCCCGTGCGGCTCTGGCTGGATTCAAACAGCCCGCGCAGCAGTTCCCGCAGCTCCCCGGGGTCGTCGGGATACCAGGAGCCCGCCAAAGGCGACAAATGGGATGCAGCCGCCGCCATAGGACTTTCCGCCTCTAGTTGTATTGTAGTGCCGAGCGGCGGAATTGAGCAGAGTTTATCGCGGTTCCCCGCCTCATGCCAACCTGTGCAGCGGCTCGCTGGAGCGCGGGTACCAGGTCACGCTGCGGTAGGACGCGCCGGGCGGTCCGGGATGAACCTCGCATTCGGCGGTCAGCTCTTCCAGCATGCCACGCGCCGTGAAAGCGGCGGTGGGTAAGCCCGCCTGCTCGAGGACTTGTCGCACCACCGGCAGCCAGTCCGCGTAAGCCGGGAACTCCACTGTGGTGGTAGGCTCGCGGCGCTCGCCGCCGTCGGCGTACTCGTAATGCAGGGCCGCGTGGTGGTAGATCTGCGGGCTGATGGGGAATTCCAATTGCGCCAGCGTATCCAGAAGCTGCTCCAGCAACCGCGGCTCGACGGAGATGCGCACCGCCAGCAGCTCCCCTTCGACCCCAGCCAGGGAGGTGACCGGCGCCACAGCGGTAACGGAGGGGACCACGGAATCGGGCCCTACGCTCATACGTCCTCCTGAAGGCTACCAGCGTAGTCGGCCCGCAAATGACTTGACCCTGCCGCCAGCGCCGCAGGGCCGTAAGTTCGGGCTGAACTGTACACCTTTAGCACTTTTTTTACGTGGTTGCAATTAGCCAGACCTCCCTTGCGGGACGGCCCTAAATCAATCCACGCCGTCCCTATGATACCACCGCCCCCTCGCCGGCGCAACCAGTAAAATAGGCCTCCTGGCCTGTTCTCCTCGACTCGAGCCACAGGCAAGAATGCCTATTCCACTGGACCTCCGGTAGACGCTCGGGGAGGGCAAGGAAGTTGAATCACTTCAGCTTAGGCGGCGAGCTGGCGGTGAGCTTCTCGAACTTGCGCTTCTGGTCCTGGTCCAGCAGGCGCAGGATGCGGCTCTTTCCGGTGGCGCGCACGTCGTCAAGCTGCGCCTGGAGGGTGTGGTAGTACATGAAGAAGTCGTCCAGCACGGTCTCCAGTTGTTCGGCCTGCGCAGGCGTGAGATTCAACTCCTCCTTCAGGCGCTGGAGGGTCATCTCGCGGTTGCCGTCCTTGAAAGCGGGGGGGGTGGAACGGGCGGAAGCGCCTTGCCGGCCGACCCCCATCACCAGCATGCCCACGCTGGCGCCGCACAGAAAAACCAGCAGGAGGATGCACAGCACTCGGGGGTTTCGCCAGGAGGCGGCAGCCGGGGCGATCATGGCGCGGCTACTCCTGGTAAGTGGCCAGCGTGACCAGCATGGTCTGGCGGTCGCGCTCCGGATCGGCGCCCCAGTCCAGCGGATGGTCATCGATGGCCATGATAGCCTCCGGGGGCGGGGACCCGAAGGCGTCGTCGGCCACCTGAAAGGCGACCACGCTCCCCAGCATCACGGTTAGCACCAGGGTGGCCAGCACCAGCCGGCGTCCGAAGGCCGGCTCCAGGAACGCGCTCCACAGCGAGGCGCGCTGCTGGCTCTCGATGCACTCCAGGACCCCGGCGTAGAACCCAGGGCCCGGCTGGACCTCTTCATCGGTCCGCAGGGAGCGCACCCACCGGGAGTGCTCCGCGAAGCCCTCCACCTCCCGGCGGCACTCCGGGCAGCCGGCCAGATGCTGCTCGAGTTCCGCGGGGAGCGGCCCGCCGGGAGCGCTCAAGATCTGTTCCAGGCGTTCTCTCGTTAGCCTGTGCATAAGCGACCTTCCCTCACTCACCACTTCGGCCCCCGCAGGGGCCGCGGATCTGACGTCCGCTTGGGTGAAGCCATCCTCTCAGGCCGGGGCCAGTCCCGGTCCGCCCGTCAGACGCTGGGCCAGCTTTAGCAGCTTCTGGCGGGCGCGGAACAGCTTCACCTTGATTGTATTCTCGTTGATGCCGGTCATGGCGGCCAACTCCTCCACCGAATGACCCTCTACTTCTTTCAGCAGCAGCAGGTTGCGCTCCTGCTCCGGCAGCCGGGAAAGCAGCTTGACCACCAGATCGCGCCGGGCCAGGGTCACGTCCTGGCCGGGGCGCGGGTCGCGCGCCGGCTCGCCGTGCGTCATGCGCCGCGCGTCCTCCTCGCTGATGTCGCTCTCGTATACCAGCTTCCGCACCTTCTTCTTGCGCAGGTAATCGTAGCACTCGTTGACCGTGATCTTGTAGATCCAGGTCAGCAGCGAGCTGCGGAAGTCAAAACTCCGGAACGAAAAGTACGCCTTGGCGAAGACCTGCTGCGCGATGTCCTCGGCGTCGTTATGATTGCGCAGGATGCCGTAGATGATGGACAAGACCTTGCCCTGGTAGCGCTCCACGAGGTCGCGGAACGCCGCCTGATCACCGGCCTGCACCCGGCGGACCAGGGCGGCCTCTTCGCTGGTACGGTGATCCACCGTGCGTCTCGCCCGAATCCCGAGGCCGGAGGCGGGCAACGGCAGAGCTGCGGTCGCGCTAGCCATTCATGGAGTGCGACGTGCCGCAGGCCACTGCGGTTTCAAGCATTTGCCGGGCCCCCGGCGGTTGCCTCCGACCAACATAACAGATTCCCCGCAACTTCTGGCCCGGCTCCGCATCCAGGAAAGTAGAAAACCCTGTGCCGCGCCCTGTACAATTGAAGTAGCGGCCAGTGCCGGGAGGCGGCATGATGATTCAACTTACCGAAAACGCCATTTCCAAGATCAACGAGATCATGGAGGGCCAGAACCCTCGGCCCAAGGGGGTGCGCATCTCCGTGGTGGGCGGCGGTTGCTCGGGGTTCAACTACTCGATGAACTTCGAGAACGAGGCCGGCATGCTGGACAAGACGCTCCAGTTCGACGGGCTGACCATCTTCGTGGATCAGGCCAGCCTGCTGTACCTGGAAGGCGCCAAGGTGGACTACGTCGAGACCCTGGAAGGCTCGGGCTTCAAGTTCGACAACCCCAACGTCCGCACCACCTGCGGCTGCGGGCAGTCCTTCAGCGCATAGGTTGTTGCGTCCCCGCGCCCATTCTGTTCTACAATAGGGACTTTCCCTTCCCCCGGAAGGAGAAGGAGTCCCCATGTCCCAGCGAGCCAAGTTTGTCCTGAACGACCACCAACTGCCCACCGTGTGGGCGAACATCCTGCCATCGCTGCCCGAGCCTATGGCCCCGCCCCTCCATCCAGGGACGCACCAGCCTCTGTCTCCGGCCGACTTGCAGCCCATCTTCCCCATGTCGCTGATCGAGCAGGAGTTCTCGCCCCAGCCCGAGATCGACATCCCGGGCGAGATCATCGACGTTTACCGGCTGTGGCGCCCCACCCCCTTGTACCGGGCCTTGCGGCTGGAGCAGGAGCTTCAGACGCCCGCCCATATCTACTACAAGTACGAGGGCACCAGCCCGGCCGGCAGCCACAAGCCCAATACGGCGGTGGCCCAGGCTTACTACAACAAAGCCGCCGGCATACGCCGCCTGGCCACCGAGACCGGCGCCGGCCAGTGGGGCAGCGCCCTGGCCCTGGCCTGCCGTATGTTCGGGCTGGACTGCACTGTCTACATGGTGAAGATCAGCTACCAGCAGAAGCCCTACCGGCGCTCGATGATGAACACCTGGGGCGCGCAGGTCTACGCCAGCCCCAGTGAGCTGACTCAGTCGGGCCGCGCGGTGCTGGCGGATCACCCGGATTCACCCGGCAGCCTGGGTATCGCCATCAGCGAGGCGGTCGAGGACGCCGCCACCCACGACGATACCAACTACTCGCTGGGCAGCGTGCTGAACCACGTGCTGCTGCACCAGACCGTCATCGGGCAGGAGTGCAAGCTGCAAATGGCGGACGCCGGCGAATACCCGGACGTGGTCATCGGCTGTTTCGGAGGCGGCTCGAACTTCGGCGGCATCGCCCTGCCCTACGCCCTGGACAAGTTGAAGGGCCAGGCCGTGCGCCTGGTGGCGGTCGAGCCCACGGCCTGCCCCACGCTCACCAAAGGCCTGTTTGCCTACGATTTCGGGGACACCGCCAAGCTGACTCCCCTCATCTTGATGTACACCCTGGGGCACGGCTTCGTTCCGGCCGGCATCCATGCCGGCGGCTTGCGCTACCACGGCGCCGCCCCGCTGGCCAGCCACATGCTGAAACTGGGGCTGATCGAGGCCCGGGCCTACCGGCAGAACGCGGTGTTCGACGCCGCGGTCGCCTTTGCCCGCTGCGAAGCCATCATCCCCGCGCCGGAGTCGGCCCACGCCGTCCGCGCCGCCATCGACGAGGCCCTGGCCGCCCGCGAGGAGGGCCAGCCGCGGGTCATCCTGTTCAACTTGAGCGGCCACGGTCACTTCGACATGGGCGCCTACGACAGCTACTTCGCGGGCAAACTGGTGGACTACGAGCACCCCGAGGACGAAATCGCCCGGGCCATGGAGGAGTTGCCCCAGATATAGTGGTAGGGGAGGCTGCGGTGCGCCTGATTGCGCTGGCCGGGTTGTGCTGCGCGCTGTCTGCGGCGGCGGACCTGGTCGAGGTCCGCAGGATCTGGGGCCAGGCGCCGCACAACGCCTTCACCGACCTGGCCCGCTTCAAGGGCCGCTGGTACTGCGCCTTCCGCGAGGGCGCGGGACATGTCTCCCCGGACGGCGCTGTCCGGCTGCTGAGTTCCTCCGACGGCCGCATCTGGGAGTCCGCGGCGCACTTCACCGCCGAGGCCGACCTGCGCGACCCCAAGCTGACCATCACCCCGGACGGCCGACTGATGCTTAGCGCATACTGGGTGATCCGCGAAAAGCCGGAGATACCGTCCCGCACCCTGGTCTGGCACACCCCGACGGGCCGCGACTGGAGCGAGCCGCTCGAGATCGGCGACCCCGGCATGTGGCTGTGGCGGCCGCACTGGCACCATGGGGTGGCGTACTCCACGGGCTACAACC
>VFZS01000156.1 GCA_016871095.1 Acidobacteriota bacterium | reverse complement strand
TGGCGTTTCTGTTTCTCCTCGGATGAGTGGTCTTGAAATAACCAACCCATCCTACGAGATCGGAAACGCCATCACTGTTTGGTTGCGGCTATGCCGCGCGGTGGTCTACGCGGGACACTTCGGCCCTCAGGGCCACCCCGACCATCCCGACTGGGGCCCCTACGAGCACCTCCCGCCATCCGACTGGCCGGGAGATATCGGCGAGAGCTACCGCCGCTGCTGCACCAGCCTCGCGTGGGTGGGGGAGGCCCTGGCCGCCAGGATTCTGGGGGTGGTGGATCAGTGGGCCCACCCGGCCTTCTTCGACTACGTGGACCGCTGGATGACCGAGGACGACTCCGATGCGGTGCAGATCATCAAGCAGGCCCGCGGGAGGGACTACTCATCCAGTTGGGCCCGCCAGCGCCAAACCTGGGATCCCTTCGTCCAGGACATGTGGAACACCTACCGCTGGAGCCTCCCCGAGTCTGGTTCCGGCGATCCCGCCAGAGCGCGGCGCACTCCACGGTGATGGTCCGGCGGGCCGGTCCGGCGGCCAGGCAGCGCTTTCAAGAACCAGGAACCCCGGCCTTCTGGTATAGCTTCCGGATGCGCTGTAGCTCGTCGCCGGCTTCAGCCAGGCCTATGGACCGGATCATCTTCCCGATCGGGAGCTGGGGATCGTTGGACCAGAAGATCCCGAGGTCCTCTTCGGGGTAGTACCGGAAGCCCACCCGGTCGCCGTATCTGTCCCGCAGCGCCGCTCCCTGCGACAACTTCGCACTCCAGGGAAGGATGGCGTAACTGAGGTCGATCTCCTGGACGAGGGTTTCCTCCGGAGGCTTGACCTGGGCAGTGATCCTGCCGGTGGGCTCGAAGACGGAAGCGTTGTCGCGCCACGTGCTGGAAACGACATAGAAGCGGCCCCGCCAGGCGCGAGAGGCCGGGCGGGCGGTCTGCGGCGACTGCGTCGGCCAGGCCACCACCTCCGCTCCCTGCCGTTGCAGTTCCTGCCACCCATGGTCGTAAGCCATGTCGAAACAAATCTGGATGCCGAGTTTCCCGAAGTCACACTGGAACACAGGCACCTCCTTGCCGGGGGTGACCCCGCCCTCCATCAAGTCGCTGCCGGCCGGGACCGCCAGGTGGAGCTTGCGGTATATACCCGCGACCTCCCCCCGACGGTCGAACAGAACCCCCACGTTGAAGCACAGTCGCTTCTCTCTGTCCTCCAGCAGGTACATGGGGACGACAATATAGCACCGATGCTCCCGGCTCTTCCGGGCGAAGGCGTTTCTGACGGCCCCTTCGAGGGGGGCGGAGTTCTTCAGGATGTCGCCGTAGATCCCGCCGGTCACAGCCACTTCAGGAAGCACCGCCAGATCCAGGCCGCGGCCGTAATTCTCCCGGGCCTGCTCAGCCAGCCGATCCACGAGGCCCGCGAGCACGTCCAGGCGCCGCTCCAGGCCCGGGTAGGTACCCCAGAAGGGCCGCACGACCGTCCCCACGATAACCTTGCGCGGTGGTTGATCTGCCGTGGTCCGTTCCGGCGCCTCCGCGCCGAGCAGGACGGAGGCCCCCAGTGCGGCCCAAAGCGGCGCCGCGTTGCCCAACCGGCTTCTCCGCCGCACGGCCAATCCTGCTACCACGACACCCGCACCGAGAGCTGCAACTCTCGGGATGCGTTCGACTGGCCCATGGTATCCAGTATTCCTGCGCCGCCGCCTACCGGGTTGTTGGGGTGATTGAAGACGTTGAAGGCATCAACCGTGAACCGCAGTTCCACGCCCTCCCGGAGGCGGATCCGCTTGAACAAAGACGCATCCAGCCCCCACTGTCTCGGCCCGCCGATGTACTGGTTCCGCCACGGGTGCAGGTTGGGATTGTAGGTCGTCCGCTGGATGACGCCAGTGTTCAGGGGGATCCAAACGGTGTTGGTGTCCCAGTATGTGGAGACAACCGTACCCGCCGGGGCGTTGGCCGGCATGGCGGTGGCTCCCCAGGGAATCAGCGGCGTCACCGCCGGCTTGTAGTCCGTCGGCACCCCCATCACCCCATTCGGCCTGCCATTGGCATCCACGCTGTTGATCCGGTTGGACGGGATGTAGCCGTTCCACCACAGATAACCCGGGTAGCAGGTCCCGCTCCGGCAATCCTGGATAGGATGCTGGTAACCATATGTCCGGATGGGCTCGCCTGTGAGATTCCAGTTGCCAGTGGACAGCGTGGTGTAGCTGGAGTAAAGCGTGCCCATTCCGGCGACCTGCCACCCGCCGATCACCTTCTCCAGCGCGCCACGCGCGCTGCCCCCCAGCAGCTTGCCCCGGCCGAAAGGCAGGTCCACAATCCAGTTCCATCTGACCCGGTGCTTCGGAACCGAGATGTCGCGCCGGTAGTTCAACAGGCGGTTGCGCTCGTCGTAGTCGGACGGCACCGCCCCAGGCAGGTATTGATTCAGTTCCGGCACCGACGAGGTGTAGCCGGAGCCTCCGGCCTGGTCCCCGGCGCGCAACGCATTCCCGATCACGTAACTAAGCTGGAATCCCAGGCCCTGACTGTACCTTCGTTCCAGGTTCATCTGGACGCCATGGTAATTCGACCACCCGGTCTTCCGGTATTCCACCAGCGACCCATACGTGGTCTGGTCGAACGGGCGCGTCGCTACGCCGGAGTACAGTCCGGTCGGCAGCGGGGTCTTCTTGGTGGCGTACCAGATATACGTGGGCATGGCGTCATTGTAGGAGTAGACCTGCATCTGGTTGCTGCCATGGTTACCCACATAGCCCGCCCGGAAGACAGTGCTGCCCATGATCTCCTTCTCCAGAGTCGCATTCCAGTCCTGCACCTTCGCCGTCGGCTGGTTGGGTGTGAAGTAGTAGTTCGACGTTTGTCCGGGCGTCAGCGGCACAGGCTTGTCCGCCGGAATGGCCTCCTTGCTGTTCACCCCCGCGATGATCGCGGGAACGGACCGCAGGCCGTAGTTGGAGATCCCGTCAGGCGACTCTGAGGCATAGACCGGAGAGAAGTTCTGGTAGCTGACGGTGAACGGCGAGGCGGCGGCGGACTGGTCCATCCAGCTATAGAGGCCCTCATTGAAGTAGGACGTGCTATAGCCGCCCCGCAGCACGAAGCTCCGGCCGCCGTCCCCGAAGCGGCAGGCAAAGCCCACATGCGGGCCCCAGTCCTTCCAGTTGCCGTTGACTCCCTTGGCGGGCAGGCCGGCGTCCTGGTAAGAGCCGAACTTGACGCCAATGGCCCGGAAACTCTCGATCTCCGCGGGAGTATTCATTCCCAGCGCATAGACCTTGTCCAGGGGCTGACTCAGCAGAACGGTGCGGGTGGCGCGGTCGAAGGCGGGAACATAGATGCCCCGGGTTTCGCCCATGGCGGGCGTGAGCTGCCAGCGCACGCCCAGGTTGAGCGTGAGCCGGGGGGCGACTTTGAAGTTGTCCTGGAAGTAGAACGCGTGTTCCTGCCGCCGCACATCGAAGATCCCCTTGCGCCGAGGCGCGGAGTAATTGGCGTGTCCGAGGTAGAGATTGGCCAGATTGTGTCCGGTGCGCGTCGTCGCCAGGGGCGCGGTGCGCGAGCTGGCCGGGTCATACAGCGACGTGAAGGGGGTGTTGTAGTAGATGGTGCCCGCGCCGAAGACCTGTTGCGGCAGCGTGGTGAGTTTGTCGTAGCGGATCTGCGCTCCGAACTGGAGCTCATGCTTTCCGAGAATCCTGGTCGTGTTGTTGTTGAAGATGTAATAGACGTGATCGTACATGTTGGTGAAGGTGGACCGCAGGTAGTGGGAGGGTGTCAGGCCGATTTCCGACAGATACGGCAGGCCCTTGAGCTTGAACGGGTTGGGCAGGCCCAGCTCGTCCGCGTAGCTCACCGCGGGGTCGCCGGTGCTCGAGAGCCGGTAAGCGTGGGAGTAGGTTGCGAGCAGCTCGTTGAACAGCGTGGGAGAGAACGTGTGGACCCAGGAGGCGGCCGTGCTGCGGTTGAGGCTGTCGTGAAGGCCCCAGTTGCCGATGCCGTTTGTGGTGGGGATGTTTCCCGACGTGCTGTAGATGGCGTAGTGCCGGTCCACCCGGCCTTCCGTGTGCCGCGCGTAGAACTGGTCGTTGTCCGTGATGCGGTGGTCGATGCGGGTGGTGACGGTCAGTTCGTTGGTGTCGTCGGGCGACGTCCCGAACCAGTTGTTCTCCAGCAGCGGGTTGCGGTCCGCAAAGGTCGGTTCCGGCAGGACGCTGAACAGATATTTGGCCACGGGGCTGATCCGCTTGGGGTCGATCGCGTTCACTTTGCCCCCGTAAGAAAACGGCTGGCGCGTCCAGGTTTGCGTGTTGGTGGTGAGGGGATCATAGATGACGCTCAGCCGGCCCTGGCTGTCCAGCAGGCCGCTGAAGTCCCCGTTTCGCATGGCCATGGTGGGAACCCGGCTCGCCAGGGAGCCCGGCGTGCTGGCCCGGTAGGCCTCGTAGGCCGCGAAGAAGAACGTGCGGTTGCGGCCGTCATAGAGCCTGGGCAGGACGACCGGCCCCCCCAGGTTGGCGCCGAACTCGTTCCGGCTCAGCTCCGGGAACTGGCCAAAGTCCGTGCGCCGGCGGGCCTTGCCGTAAGCGTTGTTCCGGTTGGTCTCGAAGGCCGCCCCATGCAATTGGTTGGTCCCGCTCTTGGTGGACATCACTATGGTGGTCATGCGCGAGTACTTGGCGGAGTGTGCGTTGTTCTCCACCTTGAATTCCTGGATCGTGTCCAGCCCCGGCGGTCTCTGGATAGTGCCTTCGTTCCACATCGACTGCTCCAGCACCGCTCCGTCCAGAAAGTAGTTGTGCGCCCCCGCCATCATGCCGAATGACCGGACCTGGATGTTCGAGCCGGGCCTGGGATTCTCCAGACCGGGAACCGTAGCCAGCAGTTGCTCGATCGACCGCCCGTTGATGGGCAACTGCTCGATCCGCTGCCGCTCCAGGACGTGGCCCAGCGTCGGATTGTCCACTACCAGCAGCGGGCCGGCTTCAGCCGTGACCGTTACCGTGGTCTCCGTGCTGCCGGGCCGCAGCGTGGCGTCGTAGACCGTGGATTGCAGCACCTGCACCTGCACCGGCGCCTCCAGGGTTTGCATCCCCGCGAATTTCACCGTCAACCGGTATTCGCCCGGAATCACCGAGGGGAATACGTACAGGCCGGCCTCATTGCTCTTGGTGCGCAGCGTGATGTTGGTCGCCCTGTTGGTCAGTTCCAGCTCCGCCGCCGGAAGCACCGCGCTAGTCTGGTCCCGCACCGAGCCGCGAACGCTGCCGCTGCCGGACTGCGCGCCGAGGCTGCCAGTCAGGACCAGCATCAAACCTATGCCGCACAGGACGTACACCAGCCTGTGAAGATTGCCCTTTCGAGTTCGCATCAACCACCTCCCTGACTAAGGGTTCACTTCGTGAACAGGGGAGATCACCCACCATCGGCATTTGTACCGCAGCTTCGGCAGGCTGTCAATCTTCGCCTGCCGAATACCTGTGCCTATCGGCAATCTGATCCGGGGCAAAGGGTAGTTGCTGGGCGGTCCACTCCACCGCAGGGTGAGCCGTGATTCCGAAGTGGAGAACCCGGCGGCGCGGGTGGCCCAACAGTGAGACGGTTGGTCTTCCGGCTGGGCCGCGACGGGCTCCGGCATGGCCTACGGCCCCGGGCCCAGAGGGCGCCCCGGGTTAGGAGCTCGCCCCCCTCAAACCCGCTAGCACGCCTCGCATATAGGCGAAGGACTTGGCCATCCCCAGCAGGGGATCGTCGGCCTCGATCTCGTACTCCAGGTTGACGTAGCCCTGGAAGTTCATCTGCTTGAGCAGCTTGAAGATATCCACCACCGGCATGGCCCCGTCGCCCACCGGGACCTGGCTCTTGCCGTCGCGCAGATCCTTCAGGTCCTTGATGTGGAAGTCCAGCAGGCGACTGCCCGCCGCGCGGATGGAATCCAGCAGGTTGGCGCCGGTGCGGGTAGTGTGGCCGGCGTCAATGCACAGGCCCACGCGGGGGTCCATGCCCTGGATGGCCTTAAGCACCGACTCCGGCGTGGGGAACTGCTTGTCCTCGGGCCCGTGGTTGTGGATGGCCACGGGGATGTTGTACTGCTTGACGAACTTCTCCACGCGCGGCAGGCTCTGCTGCGAAGGAGCGCCGACGATCAGCGGCATGCCCGCGGACTTGGCGTACTCGAAGTAGCGGCGCACGTCCTCGTCGTCGTCCCGCTGCATGTAGATGACGCCGCCCCCCACGATCTTCAGCCCGCCTCGGGCGAATTCCTTGGCGGCGCGGGCCGCTTCCTCGGGCGTGCTGCTATAGGGCAGGTGAAACTCCTTGATGCAGATGTAGGGGACGTTCAGCCGCTGCATCATCTTGATGGCCAGGCCGCGCTGGAATTGCCGCAGCGAGTAGCTGGCCACGCCCAGCTTCAGATCGTCGGCCGCGGGCGCCGCGGAGGTCGGCGCCGCCGCGCCCAATCCGGCGGCGGTCAGGGCGCCGCCCAGAAAGCCACGGCGGGTGCTGTCTGAGTTGATCACAGGGGCTCCTCTCCCGAGAATCGAGCGACTCAGCCGCTGTATTTCTGCGCCAGGCGGTGCAGCTCACCGAGCAGGCGGGGCACGGCCGTGCCTGGGTCTTCCTTGGCCTCGTACTCCAGCGCCAAGTAACCCTGGTAGCCCGCCGCGGCTGCCATCTTGATTATGCGCTCCCAGTCGGAGGGCTGACGCTTGCCGTCCTCGCCACTGATCTCGGACTTGAACTGCATGTTGACGGCGTGGGGCAGGCACATCTCGATCTGCCGCAGCGGCTCCTGGCGGAAGTTGCCGGTATCCAGGTTGATCCCCACCCAGGGCGAATTCACCTGCTGGACGATCTGGATGATGGTGGTGGCCTTCTCGGTTACTCCGCCGTGGTTCTCCAGGCCCAGGATGATGCCCTTGGCCCCGGCATGTTCGGCGGCGCGCTTCAGCACCTCGGCGGCCCAGCCGGCGGCCTGCTGCTCGGTGGCCTCCTTGGGAACCCGTCCGCCGAACACCCGTATGTGGCCCGCTCCCAGCCGCTCGGCCACGTCCACCCACTGCTTGATGGTGGCGGCCTCTTTGGCTTGTGCTTCCGGGGCCTGCCGGGTCATCTCGGTGCGCACCGAGATGCTGTAGATCTCGACCCCGGAACGGTAGGCTAGGCGCTTGAGCGGCAGCAGAAAGTCGTCGCCCGTGCCCGGGAACCAGTAGACGGTCAGGTCCAGCCCGTCGATGCCGGTATCCACCGCCAGGGTCACCAGGTCGTGGTAGGACATGCTCTTGCTCTGGAGCGCCTGCCGGAAGGAGTAGGCGCACAGGGCCGAGCGCAGCCGTGCTTTGCGCGGGGGCGCGGCGGCCGCGGTGTAAGCCCCGCCGGCGGCCAGCGCGGGGAGGTTGATCAGCAAGTCTCGTCGCGTCATAGGAATTCCCTTTATACCATCTTCCCCGCGGCGCTTCATCCCGGCGGGCGCGCTATCATGGCCAGATATGGAGCATGTCAACCTCGGCATCGTGGGCCTGGGCAACGTAGGCTCCGGCACGGTGACGATCCTGGCCGAGAACGCCCGGCAGATCACTGAGAAGCTGGGCTTCCCCCTGGCCGTGAAAGCGGTGTGCAGTCTGGACGTGGATCAGGTGCGCCTGCCGGAGGCTCTCGATCCGGTCTTCAAGACCACCGACTGGCGCCAGGTGGCCACCCACCCGGAAGTGGACATCGTGGCGGAGTTGGTCGGCGGGACCACGGTGGCGGCCGAGATCATCACCACGGCCTTGTCGCTGAGGAAGTCCGTGGTCACCGCCAACAAGGAGCTGCTCGCCTTGCGCGGGGCCGAGCTGTGGGAGCTGGCCATCTCCTCGGGCGCCAACCTGGCCATGGAGGCCAGCGTCGCGGGCGGCATTCCCATCCACGCGGTGCTGCGGGAGGGCATCTCGGGAGACCGGGTGGTGGCCCTCTATGGCATCCTGAACGGCACCAGCAATTACATCCTCACGGAGATGGAGAAGCGGGGAGACACTCTGGAGGCCGTGCTCAAGGAGGCCCAGCGGATGGGTCTCGCCGAGGCCGACCCCAGCGCCGACGTGGACGGCTACGATGCCCGCTCGAAGCTGGCTTTACTGTCGGCGCTGGCTTTCGGCGAGAGGATCACCCCCTCGGACATCTTCACCGAGGGCATCCGGCGGATTTCGCCGGTGGATTTCCAGTACGCCCACCGGCTGGCGCACACCATCCGGTTGATCTGTGCGGCGCGGCAGACCCCGGAGGGTCTGCTGCTCTCGGTGCGGCCGGCGCTGGTGCCCCAGGCGACCATTCTGGCGGGGGTGCGGGGCGCCTATAACGCCATCTGGGTCAAAGGCGCCTACGGAGAGGACACCTTCTACTACGGCCGCGGGGCGGGGTCACGGCCCACCGGCGTGGCCGTGGTCAGCGACCTGATGCGCGTGGCCAGGGAGATCCGCCGCGGCAGCCCGGAGCGGGTTTCGCCCTTTGCCCACGAGCGCCTGGGCGAGTATCGGCCGCTGCCGGTGACCTGCGAGAAACAGCCCTACTACCTGCGTTTCAGGGTGGATGACCGGCCGGGCATCATCGCCGCGCTCGCCGGCATCCTCGCCGGCAAGAGCGTCAGCCTCGAAGCCGTCCTGCAAGTGCCCTGCGACAACAAGCACGACCTGCCTTTTGTCATCACGGTAGAGCCTACCACCGAGCAGTCGGTGCGGGAGGCGGCCGCCGAAATGGCGCGCCTCGACTTCCTGCTCGAGCCTCCGCTGGTCATGCCGCTGGCACAGCCGTTCTAAAGGCGTGGTTCGCGCAGCGGGTCTGGGCGGAGCGGCTAGAACCTGCGGCCGAACAGGTAGGCCCCCAGATAAGCGCCCAGTCCCGCGGGCAGGAAGTGGGTCACGTGCCCGGGCAGCGTATCCAGCAGCGCCGTCATCATCTCTTCGGTCGAGAGCGCCACGGAATTGGGGTCCCCACCGATGCGCACGGCATCGGCCAAGGGCAACGCCAGGATGCTGGCCAAGCCCCAACGCCAAGCCCGCTCAGGCCTCAAGGCCCCCAGCAGGATCCCAGCCACCAGGAATCCCCCGTTCATGAAAATGGCTCGGGTGACGTTGTCCGTGCCAGGAGGCAGGGCTATCTTGGGGAGGGAGGCAGCCACGAAACCCAACCCGGCCGCCAGGATCCAGAAGATCAGGTCCACCGCGGACCTATACCGGGATGGCGCTTGCACGGATGGTCTGTCGACGAGCATAGGGCAACTGCCTTACTGCTTCCAGGTTATCACATGATCAGGAATCGTCAAGACCGAACCTGCCGGGGGCGCCAGACTGAAGGCCGCCGGCGCCTTGACCCTGAGGGCCGCGCCGAGCCACATTAGCCCAATGGTATCATTTCTGCGTTAACCAACGATATAGTGGCTGTCGCTGCGCCTGCGGCAAGCCCACCTGCCACTGCGCCTGTGGCGAGGGGCATCCCGCTTGGTCGCTGACCTTTATGGCCCGCGGCCGTAAGCGCGTCGAACGCATCCCCAGAGCATGGGTGGAACAGGTTGGGCGGCGCGTCCGGGCCGGTCACGAGTT